>JASHQG010000003.1 GCA_030037665.1 Acetobacteraceae bacterium | reverse complement strand
TTGTCTTCGCCGGTTTCTACATTGGCGCAGCGACACATCCCTTGTTTTCGAAATGGTTCTGGGCAAAGGCCGCTCAGGCGGACAGAGATTCGCTCCCGGATCGAACTCACAGGACCTCGATCCTATTAACCGATACCGGCATCTTCACGCGTTCGTCCACAGCACGAGCCTTTTATCCGATGTCTTCAATCAAAAACGCTACGCAAGAGGATGGGCTTATGCTTCTTTGGCTCCGGAATGGATCTGCGCTCGCAATACCGATCCGCGTCCTTCACCCCGGGCAGCATAACAGGCTTCTCTCACTCTTCAGCGGTACACCGGACGAAACCGACTGATCGTCCGCGGGTGGCGCGTTGCTCGAGCGTGCTTTCGTTGGTCGCAGCGTTGCCGCAGCAGAGCGATCGACCGTCAAGAAGCTGCCGGTTCTGGAGCCGTCTTTGGCGCAATATCGCGACTGTTGCCGACCGGAAGTCCGCGAAGTGGAAGGATCCGACCCTATCGCGGCGTGTTCGCCAGCGCCCGTGCTCCTATCACCGGGCATTCCTTCCGTTGACAACCTGAGCTGTCGTGGCTGGGTGCTTGCCAGCCGGGAAAGGCATTTTAGACGGCGTGGTGCACATTGCAGCCGTTCAACACCATCCGGTACGTTCGAGGCCCGAGATGTCTGTCGGATCGTCTCCTTGTTGGGAGCGGATGGTCGAAGCAAACTCACGGGCGGAAGTGCTTCGTCGCTACGCTGCTTGCGACGCCAGTTGGTGCGTGCCGCACCATAGTCTTGGCCATCGGCCTGGTGATCGCAAGCATCCATTGACCGGAGGAATGACCGATGCCTGACGTACGAGCCGTTGTCGTTGATCCCGCCAGCCCGGAGCGGCTGGCGATCAAATCGGTCCCCCTGGCGCCAGCCTATCGGGACGAGGTTACAATCAGAGTTCGTGCAATCTCGCTGAACCGAGGCGAGGTGAATCGCGCTGTCCGAGCTGCTGAGACCGGATGGCGGCCCGGCTGGGATTTTGCTGGGACCATTGAAGAACCTGCTCCCGATGGCAGTGGTCCAACCGCTGGAACGCGCGTCGTGGGCATCTTGCCTGCCGGCGCATGGGCGGAGGTCATTCGGGTGCCGACGGACTCGGTTGCCGCACTGCCAGACGAGGTCACAGACGCGCAGGCCGCGACGTTACCCGTGGCGGGACTGACCGCCCTACATGCGTTGCGACAGGGTGGCCTGCTTCTGGGACGGCAGGTGCTGATAGATGGGGCCTCAGGCGGCGTGGGCCATTTTGCCTGCCAGCTCGCCGCTGCCTCTGGGGCGATCGTCTATGGGCATGTCCGCAACGCAGCAGCGCAGCGCATGGTCGCGGAATGGTGCGGGGAACGCACGATCCTTGCCTCTGAACTGAGTGCGGCTGGACAATTCGGGCCCTATCACTTGATCCTTGATTCGGTCGGCGGTTCCGCGCTCGGCGCCGCCCTGAGGATGCTGCGGCCAGACGGCACCTGTGTGACGTTCGGCGTATCAGAGGCACCGCAGGCGACGTTCGACAGCGGTGCGTTTTTCCGATCCGGTGGTTCCCGGCTCTACGGTCTGGTACTGTTTCCTGAGCTGCGCAAGAGGGAACCCGCATCAGAAGGGCTGGGAATCCTCGCCGGCATGATCGCGCGCGGCATGCTCAAACCCAGAATCGAGATTGAGGCAGGCTGGACCCAGATAGGTGCCGTGGCCAGGCAACTCTTGGATCGAGGCTTCGTCGGAAAGGCAGTGCTGCACGTGACGTGACTGCATCTCGGAGGGCCGGGAGCCGCCATCATCTGCGCACAACTGCGGGGCCATCGAGGCCTCTCGCCGGTGTTGTTGCGCGAAGCTGACGGAACGCCGCAGCCCGAAAAGGTGGCCCCACGGCAGTGTGCGAGAATAACACAGCGAAGTCGGCGTCGATTAATGCACGTAGGCGATGTCAATCGCGTTCGCGAGGCGCGTCAGTACCGCCTGGGTCAAGACCACGACATCCTGATCGGTGTTAACGGGACCGTTGACGGTAAACATTGCCCGTTGGGCTCGTATGGGCCGCGCTGGATTGTGGGGTACTATCGTCCAATTCGCTTGCAGGGTCGCGAAACCCGCGCTGGTCACATCCAGATTGCTGATCGTGATGAAAATTCTATCGTTTGGCGTCGCAACCGGCGGCTGATCTGTGATCAGCGCATTGGGACGCCGGGCGGCAAGCAGCCCGGTCAGATAGCGAGTGACCTCTATCGACAGGCGGCTGGCCCATCGTCCATGAGAACTGCGCTGTAATGTATTTCCGTTGCGAACGAGAATATCCTGGGTATCAAGATAATCGGGAACGACCACCCGCCTGATCTCGATCACCGCCCGTGGGTGCCCGAGTGGTACCGTTGCCGCTGACACATCAGTTGGCGTCAGCGTGTAGAGAGAAAGTGGCGGCGACGCACATGAGGTTGCAAGCAGCACACTCACGATCACAGCTGCAGCACGAGAGTGCCTTGCCTTCACACGGCTCATGGCCTGCGGCCTGTCAGCAGGAGTTGTGGGTTGCGCTCGATGTCGCTGGCGAAGCCACGCAGCGAGGATGCTGTCGCTGCGAGATCACGCAGCGTCGAGTCAAGGTTGATACGGGTCTCACTACGGCTCGACGTCAGGCTCCGCACCTCGCTCAGCGTCTCACTGGCCTGCCGCGCCGCCTGAGCGGACGAGACGAGCATACTGTGCAGATCCGCGCCACGCTCACTGATCTGACGGTCGCCGGTCGCGAGGAGTTGCGTGGCACGCGTCAGGGTGTCGTCCAGACGCCGTTGCAGGTGGGTAATCGCGTCGGTCGCGGTCGTAACAGTGCGCGACGATTCTTGGGTTGTGACTTGCAGGTTTGCAACCAACGGGGGTAGCTGTTTATCCAGTCTGTCGGACAGCTGCTTTAAGCTTTCCAGCGTCGTATTGGCATTTTCGACCAGTTCTCTCAATGGGAGTTGGCTGAGTTCTTCCTGCACCCGTTGGACCGTCGACAGGCGCGTCGGGATTTCCGGCAGGTCGGTTGCGCCCGGATGGAGTGCTGCGGGGGCGGCGGGGTAGAAGTCGAGATTGATTTCCGACTGCCCAGTGACGAAACTCTGCGTGACCAGCTCGGCCCGTAGGCCTTGTGCCACCAGAGCCGAAAGATTCAACACCGCTTGACTAGTTCCTTTCTGACCCGTGACGCGAATGCGGTCTGGCTGGAGCTGTAGCGTCACGGGAATGTAGGCGGTGCTTTTCTGGGAATCAAACTGCAGCATGATGTTTTGAACGCTGCCGATGCGGACGCCGCGAAACGTCACAGGCGCGCCAACAGAGAGGCCGCTGATCGATCCCTGGAAGACGACCGCGGCCCGCGTCGTCGAGCTAAAGAGGCGGAAATTGCCGAACAGAATGATGGCCGCCAGGGCGAGGACAAACCCACCGAAGACGAACGTGCCTATAACTGTCTGTCGCTCTGCTGCCAATGACCTCACCCCCTGCTGGCAGCGTCGGGCACATCATGCCCGCGCTGCAAGAATGCCTGCACCTGTGGGTCGTTGCACCGCTCCCGCAGCGCCGATGGAGAGCCGTGTGCAATCCCTGTTTTGCTCTGCGCGTCGAGAAAAATGCCATCGTCGGCGATGGCAAACAGACTCGGCAGTTCGTGACTCACAATGACAATGGTGGCTCCGAGGGCATCGCGAAGATTGAGAATCAGATCATCGAGCCGGCTGGAGGTAATCGGGTCCAGGCCAGCAGACGGCTCGTCGAAGAACAGGATGTCCGGATCGAGTGCCAGTGCACGTGCCAATCCGGCGCGCTTTCGCATCCCGCCGCTGAGCTCGGATGGAGACAGGTTGATAGCGTGCTCCATGCCGACAAGGGCAAGCTTGAGCGTCACCAGGCGATTGATGGCGGTCTCATTCAGTTTGGTGAACATTTGCATTGGCAGCGCGACATTCATCCCAACCGTCATCGCGCTCCACAGTGCCGCATTCTGGAACAGCACACCGAACCGCTGTCGCCCAAGCTCCGATCGCCGACGCTCATCAGCCGACCAGTAATTCTCGCCCTCCACGAAAAAGCTTCCGGAGCGTGGTCGCAACAGTCCAGTCATTGATTTCAGCACGGTGCTTTTCCCACAACCACTGCCTCCCATCACCGCGAAAATGCTGCCGCGCCGCACGTCGAAAGAGAGGTCGTGCTGGATTACTTTTTCGCCGAACGCGAGCGTGACGTCACGCAACGACATAAGCGGCGGGTCGCCGGATGTGGCGAGGCGGGGATCGCTCACGGGTCAGATGCCAATCACGTCCGCAATGACCGCGAAGACAGCGTCCATCGCAATGACGCCAACGATTCCAACGACAACGGCCCTTGTTGCCGCGATACCCACGTCGGCAGCGCTCCGTCCGGCCTGCAGCCCGATCTGGCAGCTTGTCACCCCGATCATGATCGCGAACGCGATGGTTTTGACGAAGCCAAATACGAACTGGTCAAACGGCACCGCATCAATTGTCTGGTGCAGGAATCCGAGAGCAGTGATGTCCAACATGGATATGGAAACCACGAAGCCGCCGAGCATGCCGACCAGGCATCCATAGAGATAGAGCAACGGCATCGTGAAGACGAGGGCGAGGACTGCCGGCAGAATAAGATAGTCAGAGACTGGGATACCAACAACTTGAAGTGCATCGAGTTCCTCGTTGCCCCGCATGGTAGCGATGCGGGCAGCGTAGGCACCCCCGGTGCGCCCTGCCATGACGATTGCCGTCATCACGGCAGCCATTTCACGCACCAGGGCGAGACCGACCAAGTTGGCGACGAAGATATCGGCGGCGAAGCGGCGCAACTGCACCGCGCCGACAAAGGCCAGTATGGCGCCGATGAGGAAATTTACGACGCTGATGATGATCAGCGCGGACGGTCCGGCGGCGCGTATATCGTCAATCAGGTCTACCGCTCGCATCAACACGGTCCCGCCGATAGCCCGAAATCCGCCCGTCACCGTCGTCGCCAGCAACTGGCTCAGCTCTCCGACCCCCGCGAGCATGCCCAGCGTCTCGCCGCCGAGCCATGTAAACGGCCGAAAAGGCCGTCGCTGTCGGGGGGCAGACGCCACGAGCCGGTCGGGCAGCAGCCCAAGCATCTTACGTGCAGCCTCAGGCAGGGTGCTGCCGTCGACAGCGAGAGCCGCACTCACCGCGGCGCGTTTGGCCTCCCACAGGAAGGCGATCAGCCCGCTATCCCAGCGGCCGAGACGGGTGGCGTCGAACACCAGCGTTCCACCACCCCAGCCGTCGCGCGAGTGATCAATGGAGAATTCCGGGACGCGACCGGACCGGGCGATCCAGTCTCCGCCAAGAACAAGAACAGTCCGGCCGTTCATACGGCGAAGCTGCCAGTTGGGTGACGTGTCTTCAGGAGGCGGCGTCAAGTCGTTCCCTCGCTGTTAACAGGGGCCTCCGATGCAGGAGTGGATTATACCGACACTGCCCGTTGAAACGTACCTAACCGGGACGATCGTGTCGTTGCCGCTGGCACATCGGACCTGCAAAAAGCACCCTGCGACTTCATGCAGACCAGGATAAAACCAGATCCATTGGCCGGCCACGGGCTTGCCAATCCGTTCCCGCGTCGGCGGCGCCGCGCACTTGTCCCACAGCAGTTTGCGTCGTGGTACCAGTGGTATCGGTTGCAGTGACCTTGCCTTGCGTCCGGCTACTTGGCAAGACATCTTAAAATGACCTGGCCAGTGTCGGGGCTCTTACGTCCCGATCGGCGTGAACGCCAGGCGGTTTGGAACCCGGGACACCGGGCAACTTGTTTGACAATATCGGTAGTAACGTCAACCCGAACGAGTCGGCGCAGGCGTCAGTTGCGCGCGACCCCGGGACGATCGAGCCCTCTCACGGGCATTGTGACCCGAACCTCATGCATCGCCGCGGCCCCGAAGGTGGCCCTGCGCCAGTGTGCCAAGAGTAGGACCGCGGAGTACGCCAGTTGTGACAGTATCGCGGTCAGCAGACCGAGCCACGTGCCGAGCCGACCAGCTGTGAGATGCAACACCAGCAGCGCGATCCCGAATCCGGGCATGGCGCGCAGCGCACAGGCGAACAGCACGGCTGAAACGGCGCCCCCCAGATCCGGCAGAACGACCAGTGCGAGGCCGGTCAGAGCGATGGGGAACACCGCCGCCATCCCGGTCAACGACGGGCCGAGCCACCGGCTCGATGTCACCACCGTCGCCGTGAGACTGCCGACCAGCAGCGCCCGCATCGGCAGGTCCAACCATGTTCTCCGGCTGGATTTCCCGGTCGTGCCAGACGGTTGGACGCGTCTGGTCACCAGCAAGGCAACCGCAAACACCGCGATGTTCAACAGACAGATGCTGGAGAGAGTCCAGCGCGTCTGCCCTATTAGCCACGCCACGGCGAACCACAGCCCAAGTGCACCGAGCACCGCGCACGGCCAGCGCACGCGTGGAGCGAGGATGATGATTGCCAGCATGTAAAGAATACTGACCGCGTTGGCTGCCAGGCTGCCAAGTGCGCTGGCGGCGATGAAGGCGGCGTCATGTTGCAGGCCTAGCATGACATAGGCCGGGCCGGCTGATATTGGCAGGCTGACAATCAGCCCACCCCAGAACGGACCCGCGGCCTCAGCCAGGACCGAGGCCGAGACGACGACAGCCGCCGCGGCTGCGGCACGAAGCAGCACAACAAGCACGAACGGGGAGAGCATGGCGACGGGTTACAGCCGAACCAGGCATCAGTCACCGATGAAAGCCGCAGTGCAGCGATGCGTGCACCGGCCACTCAGCGCGGCCTTCACCGGGTGGTCTGCCGGGGGACGCTCGCTTTGGCAATGCGTCTTTTCTTGCCTGGTCGGGACCAGAGGACCCCGGGATAGCCTTTTAATGGTCCAAGCGGCTCGCCCCGATAGGCCCATTCCGGCGACTCGTCGAGCGCGATATGATAGCGCGGCTCACGGCCGGTGCGGGTCTCGAACAACGCGCGGGGCAGGTTCACCATGTTGCGCGAACGCGCCCGCTCAAACAGTAAGGGCGTGCCGCAGATCGCACAGAAATTGCGCGCGGTGCGGCGTGACCTGTCCTCGAAGCGCACGATGCGATCGTGGCCGGAGACTATACGCAAGCGGCTTCTCCAGACGCCTACATAGGTCGCATAGGCTGCCCCATGCGCATGCTGGGCGGCCCGCGAGTGGTCGTGCCATGCCCAGAATGCCGGGAAGTCGAATTCCAGTCGCACCCTGCCGCATACACACTGCCCGGATACCGTCGCCGTGGACCCCTTCCCCAGCTTCCCTCGCGCCGGCTGCTTCATCTGGTGCACCACCTTTTTGCGAACGCGTTTCTGACAATACCAACGTGGTCCCTTGACGTGGAACGGTGCGACCGCATTTAACCATTCCATGACGATGAGCGATCCGGATTGGTTGGTATGGGCGCGCGAGTTGCAGGCGATTGCGCAGACAGGGCTGACGTTCACACGCGATCCTTACGATCGAGAGCGTTACCAAGCTATACGCCTTCTGGCCGCACGCATGTTCGCGGCGCACAGCGATTCGCCTGTAGACCGGATCGTAGCGTTGTTTTCTGGTGAGACAGGCTACGCAACGCCAAAGGTCGATGTGCGCGCAGCGGTATTCGATGATCATGAACACCTGCTGATGGTGCGTGAGTCAGCAGATGGCGGCCGGTGGACTCTGCCAGGCGGCTGGGCCGATGTGAACCTTTCGGCAGCCGAGAACGCTACCAAGGAAGTGCTGGAGGAAAGCGGCTACGACGTCCAGGTACAAAAGCTGGCGGCGGTTTGGGACCGGACGCGGCAGGGCCATCCGAACGGGGTGTTCTCCTGCTGTAAGCTGTTCTTCATCTGCGAGCCGATCGGTGGCACGCCAACCACGGGGATCGAGACTTCAGAAGTCGCCTGGTTCGCTGAAAACGACATTCCGCAAGACCTATCGTTGGGGCGCGTGTTGCCGCGGCAGATTCGGCGCATGTTCACTCACAGACGCCATCCCGCCCTGCCTGCCGATTTCGAGTGAACGCAGCCACCATGGATATCCGTTCTCCGCCCCTTGGCAGCCGCCCGGGGGCGTGTCCGGAGATGGCTGAGTCTGCGGGCTAGCAATGGGAGGCGATCATGGGAGGCAGCGAGACCGGCTTTGACCTCGCACGGCTTCAGCATATTGAAACCCGACTCCAAGCACTGGAGGACGCCGAGGCCATCCGCAATCTGAAAGCGCGCTATGCCGCCCTGTGCGATGATAATTACAACGCGGATCAAATTGCAGCACTGTTCGCCGAGGACGCGACTTGGGACAGCCCGGGGCTGGGCCGGTTCGAGGGCCGGGAAGCCATTCGAGGTTTCTTCCGGACGGCAGCGGACATTTTTTCCTTTGCGATCCATTACAGCCTCAATGGCCAGATTTACGTCGATAACGATTCGGCACGGGCGCAATGGTACCTGTTCATGCCGTGCACCGTGGCGGAGGGAAACCGCGCGATGTGGCGTGCCGGCGTCGACCACGAGCGATATCGCCGGGTGGATGGTACGTGGCTGTTCTCGGAAAAGCGCTCGCAGCCGCTGATGAATGTCCCGTTCAAGGACGGATGGGCACGGCGCCGGTTCGTATGAACCGCGGGGCTACCGGTGGGGACGGGCGTTCACGTCTCTACCGCCGCCTGCTCCGTGCCACAGCATTGACCTGTGTCAGCGGTTGATGGGACTTGGGTGCTTCTCTGCAGGCCAGTGACATCAACCCGCGTGGCTTGACGGCGGTCCGGATCAGCGTAGGAAACATCTCCAATCGATCCAACCAGGATCACACAAGTACGCAGGCTGGGGTGGAGAAAGATTAAGCCGCGTTGCTACACGATGGCGAGAACAGGTTCGGATAATCCGGTGAGCTCGATGGGCATGCATTTTCGCTTGTACCTGCATCCTCAGATCCACGCTGATCGGAGGCTGTATTTGCGCGAGGGCGGCAACGTCGAGACCCACGCAATGCCGCCGACAGAACCTGGCTGGCTGTACCAGGTGGGCGGCGTCCCGCCCTACCCTCTGCGCTCCCGGTTGAGGCCTTTCCCATGACCGACGTCGTGCCGATCCAGCGCGCGCTGATCTCCGTTTCCGATAAGACCGGCCTTGTGCCTTTCGCACAGGCGCTGGCCGCCCACGGCGTCGAGCTGCTGTCCACCGGCGGGTCGGCCCGGGCGCTGCGCGAGGCCGGGTTGCCTGTAAAGGAGGTCGCCGACCACACCGGATTTCCGGAAATCCTCGACGGCCGGGTAAAGACACTGGTGCCACAGATCCATGGCGGCATCCTCGGTCGGCGCGACTCGCCTGAGCATGCGGCGCAGATGCAGCAACACGGCATAGCGCCGATCGACCTGGTGGCGGTGAACCTCTACCCGTTTGAGGCGACTGTCGCTTCCGGCGCCGCAGAGGCCGACTGCGTGGAGAACATCGACATCGGCGGACCGGCGCTGATCCGCGCTGCAGCGAAGAACCATGAGTTCGTCGCCGTGTTGACCGAGCCTTCGCAGTACGCAGCGGTTCTGGACGAGCTTGCCGCGCAGGGCGGCACGACTTCGGCAACGCGCCGACGGCTGGCGAGCGAAGCCTACGCCCGCACGGCCGCCTACGACGCCGCCATCGCCACCTGGTTCGCTGAGCACCAGGAGGAAACGTTCCCGGGCCGCCTTACAATCGCCGGCAGGCTGCGGCAGACGCTGCGTTATGGCGAAAACCCGCACCAGCAGGCCGCCTTCTACACCGGCGGCGCACGCCACGGGGTCGCGACCGCGCGCCAAGTGCAAGGCAAGGAGCTGTCCTACAACAACCTCGCCGACACCGACGCGGCGTTCGAGTGCGTCGCCGAGTTCGATGCGCCAACGGTGGCGATCATCAAGCATGCCAATCCGTGCGGGGTAGCAAGCGCCGCGACGCTGGCCGAGGCCTGGGATCTGGCGTTCCGCTGTGACCCGGTCTCGCCGTTCGGCGGCATTGTCGCGGTGAACCGTACGCTCGACAGCCCGGCCGCAGAGAAGATCGCGGCCATCCTTACCGAGGTGATCGTCGCTCCGGATGCTGACGAAGAGGCGATCGCGGCTGTGGCGCGTCGGCGCAATCTGCGCCTGCTACTGACCGGCGGCATGCCCGATCCGCTGGCGCCGGGACTGACATTCCGCAGCCTGGCCGGCGGATTCCTGGCCCAAACGCGCGATGCGGGACGCGTCACCGGAGCGGATTTGCGTGTCGTGACCAGACGCGCGCCGACCGATGCGGAGGTTACCGATCTGCTGTTCGCCTTCCGCGTGTGCAAATTCGTCAAGTCCAACGCAATCGTTTTTGCCAAAGACCGCGCGACCGTGGGTATCGGCGCCGGCCAGCCGAACCGCGTCGATTCCGCGCGCATTGCGGCTCGGCACGGCGTGGAGGCTGCGGCCGCAGCAGGACTGTCCGAGCCGTTGACGCACGGCAGCGTCGCGGCGTCGGACGCATTCTTTCCGTTCCCGGATGGACTGGAGGCCTGCGTCGCAGCTGGCGCAACCGCGGTCATTCAGCCGGGCGGCTCGCTGCGAGACGCGGAAGTGATTGCGGCGGCGGATGGCGCGGGCGTGGCTATGGTGTTCACCGGGATGCGGCACTTCCGACACTGAAGTCGCATGCATTGCGAGTTGGCCACCGGCCAAGACGACCTGGTTACTCAGGCGAAACGGCCGCGGTAGCAGCGAAAGTTCTCCCTATCCTTCAGGGAGGGACCAGAGGGACGCGGGCCAACCGGCTCTTTTCAGGGCTCTCCCCGTGATGCGGGTGTCGCGTGCTTTCAGCCACATGCTTGCACACGCGTGGTGGCCGCACCGTGGCGGTGCAGGGTGGCGGCGCCGAGCAGCCCGGGCTCGCCGCAGTTCTCGTCGGCCTGGGGTGGATCTGCTCAGGCGAAGTTTGCCCCGCCTCCTGCCGCATCCGGCCACAACTGGAACTCCGCATCCTCGTCCATGTCACAGTTGTCGTCGGAGCTATAGGTGTCGAACTCCACCAAGAGTTTCGAGCGCACGAGACCCATAGTCGTGCCCACCATGGGGTCCTCTGTCGTCGTGTTCTCGACAAGTGGTGGCCGCAGGAGCATTCGCGCACCGGCGGCTTTGGCGCAACCGGTGGCGTGATGTGCGCGTGCCCAGGTGATTACGGTGCGGCCGGGTTGGCCCGCATTTCTCAGTGTGCCCCAACGGGATGGGGTGAAACTACGCATAAACGAACTCTTCCCCGTTCAGGTCGATCGCTGGGAAGGCGTTCTTTTCGGTCCAGTAATCTTGCGTATGCTGCCATTCCGACTTGTCGCCGCGCTTTGGCAGCAGTTGCATGCTGCGGAGCATGTACCCAGGATTGAAATTTTCGGTATCGATCCAATCGAGCAGGGGCATGTCCTTGTCCTGCGGGCGCAGTGTGGGAACCACAGAACGATAGCCGTTCGCCCGCATGTGGTTCAGCAGCCGGCAGACGAAGTCGCCGACGAGGTCGGCGCGCAGCGTCCAGCTTGCGCGAAAATAGCCAAACACCCAGGCCATGTTGGGAATGTCGGTGAACATCATGCCGCGGTAGGTGACCGTCTTCGCGAAATCCAGCGTCCGCCCGTCAATCGCGAACGCGATGTCGCCCAGTATGCAAAGATTGAAGCCGGTCGCGGTGACGATGATGTCGGCCTCCAACGTGTAGCCGGTCTTCAGCAGCACGCCCTCTTCGGTAAACCGCTCGATCTCACCCGTCACCACCGATGCCTTGCCTGACTTGATTCCCTTGAAAAGGTCGGCGTCCGGAACGAAAGCGAGCCGCTGCTGCCAAGGCCGATAGCGTGGCGCGAAGTGCGACATGTCGTAGTCGGGACCGAGTATCGCCCGGATCGGGTCCAGCAGCTCCGTTTTCACCTTGTCTGGCTCGCTGAAGGTCCGTTTGGTGAACCAGTCCTGCTCGAACAGGATTTTACGGCGGACGATTTCGTGGATCCACGCTTCGTCGATCTGCAGACGGCGAAGTTCCTCGGCCAACTCGATCGCGTTGCGGCCGATACGGAAATAGGTGGGTGAGCGCTGCAGCATCGTCACGTGCGCACAGTCTGCTGCGATCGAGGGAATCAGCGTTGCCGCGGTGGCGCCGGAACCGATGACCAGGACGTTCTTGCCCTTGTAGTCGAGGTCCGCCGGCCAATTCTGCGGATGGACGATGACGCCCTTGTAGTCGGCGATGCCATCCCATTCCGGGGTGTACCCCTCGGAATGGCGGTAGTATCCCTGGCACATCCAGAGGAAGTTCGCGGTGAACCGCACAGGCTCGTCGGTGTCCGTGCGCACGCCCACGATCGTCCACATTGCATGTGCAGTGGACCATCGAGCCGACAGGATCTTGTGGTGATAGCGGATGTGCTTTGCAAGATCGTTCTCCGCGATCACCTCGCCCATATAGGTCAGAATTTGCTCGGCGGTCGCGATCGGTGCGCTGGTCCATGGCTTGAACCTGTAACCGAACGTGTGCAGGTCGCTGTCGGAGCGGATGCCAGGATAGCGGTGCGTCCACCAGGTACCGCCGAAATGGTCCTGCGCTTCCAGGATCGCGAACGTCGCCCACGGACATTGGTGCGTCAGATGATACGCACCGCCAATGCCGGAAATGCCGGCGCCAACGATCAGCACGTCGAAATGCTGTGTGCCCTGCGTCCGGTGCTCAATTGTCGCGAGATCGTTCATTGGATGAATTCCTATCGAAACCTCTTCGCCCAGGCCTCATACCGCGCCTTGTTCTCTGCGTTCGGTGGATAGAGACCGGGCAGCGACGCGCCTTTGGTCACTTCTGACATGATCCATTCTTCCATCCTCTCCTGATCGCAGGCCTGTGCCGTAACCTCCTCCAGCATCTTGTGCGGGATTACCACCGCGCCGTCGTCATCCACCACGATCACGTCATCTGGGAAGATTGCCACACCACCACATCCGATCGGCTCCTGCCAATTCACAAACGTCAGGCCCGCCACCGAGGCCGGTGCCGCCCAGCCTTGACACCACACCGGCAGCCCCGTCGCCAGAACGCCGGCGATGTCGCGCACGACGCCATCGGTCACCATCGCCGCCACACCACGCTTGGCCATGCGTGCGCAAAGTATATCGCCAAACACGCCGGCATCCGTGACGCCCATGGCGTCGATCACCGTGATGACACCCGGCGGCATATCCTCGACCGCGGCGCGCGTGGAGCGCGCTGACGCCCAGGACTCGGGTGTCGCGAGGTCCTCGCGCGCCGGCACGAAGCGCATGGTAAACGCCCGCCCGACCAACCGAGGCTGCCCTGCCTTTGACGGCTTCGGCCCGCGCATCCACACATTGCGTAGCCCCTTTTTAAGCAGCACGGTGGTAATCGTGGCGGTCGAAACGGTCTTCAACGTGGCGGAAATCTGCGGATCGAGGTCCATGGCGGGCTCCAGAGTGAATTGCGGCGGCATCCCTCTCCGGGGCCGGCGCAGGCAATGGTCAGGGGGGTTGGCGGGCGGCACCGTGCCGACAGCAACGTCGCTCTTCAAGCCCTGCAATCGCCGCCGGAACGGATCGGTGGCGTGCGCCGACGGCATGACGGCAGAGCTCCGGGGAGGATGAAACATGGCGCGGGGCGATGACGCCGAGACCCTGCCGGCAATTCCGACGATTGACGCCCCGGAGGGGCCATTGCAGCTCGCCATGACGTGTACCGGCGAAATTCGACGCATTGTCGGTCTGGTTCGCCGCGTGATTCCGGGGCCAGTGCTGCGCTGGGGCGATCGCTATGCCGAGACTAGCCTGCGCCGTGCACGCAACCCCTTCCTGACTGAGCTCGATGCGGTGGCGCGCTTGCTCGGACAGCCGGGCGCCTATGCATTGAATTTCAGCTTCGAACTCGGCTGCACAACGGCCTGCCGGTCACCCAGCGAGGGCGCCGCCGTGCAGCTCTATCGCACGCTCGACTGGCCGTTTCGGCTGGGACGTAACGTCGTCGTCGCCCGTCATGTGCCGGCAGCGGGTGCGTATCACAACATCACATGGCCAGGCTTCCTCGGTGTACTGACCGCTGTTGCCCCGCGCCGCTTTGCTGCGGCGATCAACCAGCCGCCGATGGCCTATAGTTTCGATCGGCTGAGCCTCGGCCTGCCGGTCGACTGGATGGTCAATCGCTGGCGGGTCCGCAACGCCGCAGCGCTCCCGCCGGCGCACCTGCTGCGCCAGGCGTTCGAGCGCTGTGCAAGTTACGAGGAAGCCAAGGCGATGCTGGCCGAGACGCCCGTTTGCATTCCTGTGATCTACACGCTGACTGGGGTGACGCCGGATGAGGGCTGCATTATCGAACGACGTGAACACGACGCGCTTCTGCACGCAGCGCCCTCCTGCATCGCGAATCACTGGCTCACCAACCGCTTCCGAGGCAGGCCGCGCGGGCTGAACAGTTATCGTCGGCTTGCGGCCATGCGGACCGGGCTGCCGTCACTGGGCGGGCAGCCGCTCAGCTGGCTACGTCCTCCGGTGCTGAACGCACTGACACGTGTGGCGGCGGAGCTCGACGCCCATGCCGGAAGCCTGACGGTGCAGGGCTGGCACGGAACGGTGCCACAGACGCGCATGCTGACGCTGACAGGCCTTGACGGACGTTGAGCAGTCAAGGCCACCTGGCCTGCGAAGCCACCCGCTCTGGACGTCGCGCGTTGAATGTCGGTGGTTCGGTTCTGAGGAGGCCCCGGTCAGCCGTCGCCAACGCCCAGGATGGCGCATCTCGGATCCGAAAGGATGAACCCTTAACGGCCAGGCACTTCGCAGCCGTCCGGGCGACCTCCATTCCCTCGTCGATCACCGTCGCGCCAGCACCGCGATCGCCGCGGCAAGCTGGAACGCGATGCATGCCACCAGAACCGCCGGATAGCCGCCCGTTGCGTCGCGGATGACGCCCAGCAACGCCGGCGCGAGGGCGAATGTGAACTGACTGACCGAGGTGGAAAGTCCGATGACCACGCCGAATGCAACAGCCGGGAATTCACGCTGTATAATCAAGGCGGGGAATGTTATGACATTACCCACCGACAGCCCGAACAAGACGCAGCCGGCGTAGAGCGCCTCCGGTCGGTGCGGCCAGACGAGCATGGAGGCGACACCGACGGCCTGGCTGACAAAGCTTGCGGCGGCGGCGCTGCGCTGGCGCAGCCTGTCAATAATGCCGGCTAGTATCAGCCGGCCGCTTACCGCCGCGACTGACGTTAGAGCCAGAGCGGTCGCTGCGCTGGATGCGCCGAGGCGCGGTAGCAGGAACGACACGAGATGCACGATCAGCCCGACCTGCGCCGCCAGTGCCAGTGCGAATGGCAGCGCCACGGACCAGAAGCGCCAGGTGCGCAATAGGTTGTTTGCCGCGGCGGCTGAGGTAGACGACGTCGCAACCAAAGCGCCTCTTGGCGCTGGCAGCGCGAACGTGTTCAACGGCACAACGATTGCCAGCATGCCTGCGGCGACCAGCGGCACGGCATTGCCAACCCCGATGTGCTCACTAAGCTCGACCAGCAGCGGCGCGACGGTGAAGCCGGCGGTGCTCGCGCCGTTGAGGGCGAGAGTGATCGCCAGGCCACGCTGGTGATTGAAATAGAGGGCGAGCGTGCTGGAGATCGCGGCGGACGTGCAGCCGGCCCAGCCAGCCGCCATCAGCACAGCCGCGCCGTACAGCTCCCAGACGTGAGTACTACGCGAGAATAGGGTGGAACCGAGTGTGAGCAGGCCAGCGCTGGTCGAGAGCATGGATGCGGGACCCAGCCGCCGCATCACCGCATCGACGCGCAGCAGAAACAGCGCGCCGAGCACGTAATAGGCGGCGATGGCAGAAGCGATGGTCGCCCCCGGCCAGTGGCGCAGCCGTTGCAGCTCGGCGAGATAGACAGAAGTGCCGGTAAAGCCGAAGCCCCAACCCAGCACTGCGGTGGCAAAGCAAGCGACGATGGCCGGCCAGAAGCGGCGAATCTCGCTCGCATGCTCTGCGGGCAGTGACACGGTTTGACTCATGGCAGCGATCTCGCCATCTGACGGAAACGGAACCGCTGTGCTCCGATCGTGTAGGCGTCGTCACCGATCGCGGTAAAACCGAATGTCGTGTAGAAACCGATGGCACGCTCGTTCTGCCACAGCACGTCGAGCCAGATCAGGGGCGCAAGGCGGCAGGCGGCCTCCAGCAGCTGCGTCAGCAACGCGTGGCCGATGCTCTCGCCGAGAAATTCGCGCAGCAGGTAGATCTTCTGCAGTTGCGCGGCGTCACGTCCTGGTTTGCCGGGTGGCGCCGATGGATACTTGAGCTTGGCGTAGCCGACAGGCAGCTTGTTCCGATAGGCCAGCCAATAGGTGTTCTCAGGCTTGCCAAGGCTGCACCAGATTTTCCCGGCGTCGAAGGTTTTGTCGAGATAGGCGCGCAGGTCATCGCGATGGCTGTAGAACAAATGCCCGAACGTCTCAGCAAAGGTGATCCGGCCCAGTAGCGCGATGACCGCCGCGTCCGATGGTTCTGCAGAGATGATGTGGAGTGTCATTTGGAACCGTCTTGCGAATGCAGCGATGCCCATGTCGGAGCCGGGGTCCCGCATCACAAACGAGATTTCCTTGCTGTTCGGTTTAGCTGACCTAAATTGAAGGCATGCCCGGTCCGTTGCCCCTGCTTGGCTTGCGCGCCTTCGCCGAAGTCGCACGGGCCGGCAGCATCCAGGCCGCGGCGCGCACACTTGGCGTCACGGCAGGCGCGGTAAGCCAGCAGGTGAAGGCGCTGGAAGTCCGGCTCGACGTGACATTGTTTGAACGGCGCAACCGCTCGCTGCGCCTCACCGATGCGGGCGAGGTCTTGCTGACCGAACTTTCTGATGCCTTTGACCGCATTGAGACCGCGCTGACCAAGCTGGCGGAATGTCGTGGGCTCGCCCGGCCAGCGCTCGTCGTCAGCACCACGGCATCATTCGCGGCGACGTGGCTGGCGCCGCGGCTCGGCCGCTTTGTGCAGCACCACCCGGATATCGACGTGCGAATCATGACCACGCCCGAGCTGGTGCCGATCGGCACCGGTCCTGGCAGCGCAGAGGTCGGAATCCGACATGGTCTTGGTGACTGGCCCGGGCTGCATGCGGTACCGTTGCTGCAGCCGCGCCTGGTTCCGGTCGGGAGTCCATCGCTGCTCGCCGCTGGTACGCCGATCCGCGAGCCGGTTGACTGCCTGCGATATCCGTTACTGCATGATTCGCTTGCTTCCGACTGGCGATTGTGGCTGCAAGCGATGGGTGCGAATTATCGCGATCGGCGCGTTACGCGCGGCACACGGTTCTCTGACGTTGCGTTGCTGATCCGAGCGACGGTGGCGGGACAAGGGCTGGCGCTGCTGCGCGATACATATGCAGCAGACGAGGTCGCCGGCGGGCGGTTGCGGATCGCGCTTGATGCACCGTGGCCGGCGCGGTTTGCGTATTACGTCGTCACGCGGAGGCCGCCGAACGAACTTTCGGCGACGGCCGCCAGCTTCACGGACTGGCTGCGGTCTGAGGCGGCGTCATAGCCGGCTGTGCTGATTCTCCCGGTATGCGAGCGGAGCAAGATGACCGAAGGGCAGATACACACAGACAACCGCAAATCGCGCGTTACCGTACGCAAGACACCGGCACAAAACCTTAATGCATGAGCAAAGTCCCGTGCGAACGGACCTTCTCCACGGTTCATGCGCAGGGATCTCCGTGAACACGCCGTTCCAAACCCGCACCTTCTGCCGTTCATGAGGTATTCAGTAACCATATTCAATACATATTGTGCCCGCCGTTCACGTGCACCACTTGTCCTGTCACGTACGCCCCGGCATCGCTCGCCAGGAACAAGCAGGCGCCGGCGATCTCGTCGACATGGCCGTAACGGCCGAGCGGCACCTCGGACACGATGCGCTCGCGCGGTTGGTGCACGTATTGCGACCAGTCGCGCGCGGTATCGATTGGCCCGGGCGACACCGTATTCGCGGTGATCGCATCCACGCCGAACTCGCGCGCAATCGCCTTTGCCAGGCCGTGCATGCCCTGCTTCGCGGTGATGTTCGCGGCGCGAAGCGACACATGCCCCCAGAATCCGTCTGCGCCAGAAATCACGATGATACGGCCATGCTTCTTCGCGCGCATATGCGGGATAGCATGTCGTGCCAGGTAGAATGACGCCGACAGGTTGGAACGCAGCACATCGTCCCAGACCTCGGGGCTGATCTCCAGGAACGGCAGCAGTTTGCGGATGCCAACATTGGACACGACGATGTCGATGCTGCCAAAACGCTCCACCGTGGCGCTCACCATGCGGCCCACCGCCGTGTCGTCGGACACGTCGGCCATTACGGACATCGCCTCGCCACCGCGATCACGAATGACGCCCACGACGTTGTCCAGCGCAGCCTGGTCCCGATGACCGTTCACGACGACGCGTGCCCCGGCTGCAGCGAACGCCTCGGCAATCGCGCGGCCGATGTTGCGCCCCGAACCGGTAACCAGGGCCACGCGGCCATCGAGTCGGAAACAATTCGTCGTCAACATTTTCCTCTCCCGCAAAGCCGGAGAGGGTAGGGTGCGGCGAGAACGAGCGCCACCCATCACTGCTTCGACGGTGCGATGGCGTCACCGGCGGGTGGTCAGTGTCGATGGAAGAGTGTCTTATGACGTTCGCGATCTGCGCACGGTCGCTGCACAATCCCGACAGCAGCGTCAGTCACGGTGCCCGGTTGTTTATGCTCGAGCGATGCGCCACGGTCGCGTCGGTCTGCCTACAAGGCCGGCAGCGTATTGACCCAGATCAATGCGGCTTCGGCGTTCTATCGACATGATGCACTATGGCTCAGCCGATAGACAGTGCCATGAAACCACGCCTCGTCACTCTCACGCTCAACCCTGCCGTCGATATCACCTGCTCTGCTGATGTGGTGCAACCCACGCACAAGATCCGCACCAGCGACGAGCACCTGGACCCGGGCGGCGGTGGCGTGAACGTCGCGCGCGTGCTGCACGTGCTCAATGGCGACACTCTGGCCGTGATGATGGCCGGCGGCCTCACGGGCGCGCTGATCGAGGAGCAGCTCGACAAGGGCGGTGTGCCACGGCTCACCGTGCCGATCCATGGCAGCACCCGCATCTGCCTCACCGTCCTCGAGCGCTCGACTGGTCTGGAGTACCGCTTCGTGCCCGAGGGGCCGAGTGTCAACCGCCACGACTGGCAGGCTATGCTGCATTTGCTCGAAGAGATCGATTGCGACTGGCTGATCGCGAGCGGCAGCCTTGAGCATGGCATGCCGGACGATATCTACGCCCGCGTGGCGAGCGCTGCCTCTCGACGCGGCCAGCGCGTGGTCCTGGATTGCGCCGGCCCGGCGCTCAGTGCGGCGATGGGTAGCGGCCTCGAGATGATCAAGCCAAGCCTCGGCGAACTGCGCGCTCTGGTCGGCCATGACCTGCCGGACGATCGCTCGCAGGAAGCGGCTGCGGCAGCGCTGGTGCGACAGGGAGCGGCACGGCTGGTGGCTGTCAGCCTGGGCGAGAACGGCGCCTTTGTCGCCTCCGCCCAAGGGGTGATCCGTATGGCCGCCCTGCCCTGCAAAGTGCTGAGCGCTGTTGGCGCCGGCGACAGCTTCGTGGCCGCCATGACGTTAGCCCTGGCGCGCGGTGCCCCGCTGGAAGATGCCTTGCGCTGGGGAGTTGCGGCCGGTACCGCCGCTGTCTTGTGCGCAGGCACGGCGCGCCTGCGTCGCCACGACGTGGAATCGCAATACGAACGGCTTTGTGCGGCAGATCGTTGAGCCGACCAGCAGCCGGCAGCCCCATATTGGTCCCCCTGCCCCTCACGGTCAGGCCGCGATCATCGGGGCCGAACAGCGAGTGAGCCGGCCACCGAGGACGCGTTGGGAGCGTGCGAGACGAAAAAATCGGCAGCGCGGGCCCGACCGACACGATGACGTCGCGTCGCATGCCCCGCCGGCCGTTCAGCTTCACGCCGCCATCTGCTTCACCTTCGGCAAATCGTCCGCCCCCAGCGTCTCGTGTGCCAGCAGTGCCGTGGCGCCCTCATCCAGCGCCTCCCGGTTCGCCTGCAGGATCGACACCGCCCGCGCCCGCGCGGCTTCCACATGCGCACGCACGGCCTGGTCGATCTCATGTGCCGTCTCGTCGGAATACCGCCGTTGCTGCCAGAATGCGCCGGGCTGGTCGTGCAGGAAATTCGCCTGCTCGGTGTCCCAGGCGACCGGGCCAAGGTGCTCATCCATGCCAAACCGCATGACGATGCCGCGCGCGATGTCGGTTGCCTTCGCCAGATCGTCTGCCGCGCCGGTGGAAATATCGTCGCCCAAAATCATCTCCGCCGCTCGCCCGCCCAGCAGAACGGTCATCCTGTTCTCCAGCTCCTGCCTACTCATGAGGAAGCGGTCGTCCACTGGTCGTTGCATCGTATAGCCCAGGGCGCCGATGCCACGAGGAATGATCGACACCTTTTGCACGGGGTCGCTGCCGGGAATGGCCAGCGCCACCAGCGCGTGCCCCATCTCGTGGTAGGCGACGATCCGCCGTTCATTCGGGATCAGCACGCGCGATTTCTTCTCCAACCCGGCGACGATTCGTTCGATCGCGCGGGTGAAATCATCCATCGACACTGAATCGCCGCCGCGCCGCGTCGCGACAACCGCGGCTTCGTTCGCAAGATTCGCCAGATCGGCGCCCGTGAAGCCCGGGGTCAGTGCTGCGACATCCTCGATCTTCACGTCGTCGGCCAGCTTCATCCGTTTCAAGTGGATCTTGAGGATGTCCACCCGACCTTTCTTGTCCGGACGGTCCACCAACACCTGGCGGTCGAACCGCCCAGCGCGCAGCAGCGCCGGGTCGAGGATTTCCGGTCGGTTGGTCGCCGCCAGCACGACGATCGCCACCGAGCGGTCGAACCCGTCCATCTCCGCCAGCAACTGGTTGAGTGTCTGCTCCTTCTCGTCCTGTCCCGTGATCGGCGAAGCGCCGCGCGCGCGGCCCAGTGCGTCCAACTCATCGATGAAGATGATGCACGGCGCCGATCCTCGCGCCTGCTCGAACAAATCTCGGACGCGGGCCGCACCAACGCCGACGAACATTTCGACAAACTCGGCGCCATTCGTGGAGAAGAACGGCACCCCCGCCTCGCCGGCGATGGCCCGGGCGAGCAACGTCTTGCCGGTGCCTGGTGGGCCGACCAGCAGAATGCCGCGCGGAATATGGGCTCCCAGACGGCCGAACTCCTCGGGACGTTTCAGGAAATCGACGATTTCGTGCAGCTCGGCCTTCGCTTCATCAACGCCGGCTACATCATCGAACGTCGTTTGGATGCCGGTCTCGGCGGTGATCAGCTTGGCGCGGCTGCGCCCGACCGAGAACAAGCCGCCACCCAGCCCGCCCAGGCCGCCGCGTCCGCCCCCTCCCATCATGGCGCGCGACGCCCACAGCCAAATGCCAACAAACAGAAGCGGCGGGACGACCCAGGACAGCAGCGTGCCGAGCGCGTCATTCGATGGCGCAGCGCTGTATTCGACCCCATGCTTTGCCAGCGTACCCGCCAGATCGGCCGGCACCTGCAGCGTGCTGAAGGAAGTGTTGCCGTCGGGCAGCTTCTCCTTCAGCGTGCCACGGATCATGTTGCCCGAGACAGTGACCTGCTTGACCTTGCCCGCATCCAGGAGCTGCTGGAACTGGCTGTACGGAATCGCAGTCGAGCCCGCGTCGGCACCACCGCGGTTGCCGAACACACCGAGCATGGTGACCACCGCCAACCCGATAAAGATCAGCCACACGCTGGGCGGCAATCGCGGTTTTTGCGTCGGCACTACCCGCCTCCCTCACGCTCCGTCGCAACCATGCGGGCGGAACGGCAGACAATGCAATAATTTCCGGACCAGCTGATGCGCAGCAGCGGACTGACCGACCTGCAAGCGAATGGCTACGCGGGCGTTGACTTCAACGATGCGAACGTGGACGCGGCCGCACTCGAGCATGCACTGGCGGCGATGCTGCACGCAGGGGTGACCACGTGCCTGCCCACCATCATTACCGCAACTGAGGACGAGCTGGCAGCCCGCCTGCAAGCGCTGGACGAGGCGGCCGCGAAAAGCAAACTGGCGGAAGCGATGGTGCCGGGATTCCACCTGGAGGGGCCATTCCTCAATCCAGGCCCGGGCTACGCCGGCTGTCATCCCAGCGCAGCGATGCAGCCGCCCGATCCGGCGCTGCTGGACCGGCTGACGGCACCGCTCACCCGACCGATTCTGCTGCTGACCATGGCGCCGGAACGCGACGGGGCCGCTGCCACCATCGCCTGGGCGCGTGCGCGCGGCATGCTGGTGGCCATCGGCCACAGTGCCGCGGACGAGGAAGCGGTAGCGCGCGCGGTGGCGGCAGGCGCCGTGCTGAGCACCCACCTGGGCAACGGCCTGCCGCAGACGCAGCCAAAATTCCGCAACCCGCTCATGGCGCAACTCGCCGAAGACCGCCTGTCCGCCAGTTTCATCGCCGACGGTGTCCATATACCGGTTCACGTATTGAAGGTGCTGCTGCGTGCCAAGGGTCTCGAGCGGAGCGTGCTGGTTACCGACGCGACTGCGGCCGCCGGTGCGCCGCCTGGCCCGTACCGCTTCGCCGGCATGGTCATAGAGCGTGCCGCGGATGGATCGGTGCGGGTTCCGCGCCAAGGCGTGCTGGCTGGTTCAGCACTGTGCCTGGACCAGGCGGTGCGCAACCTTGTGGCCTGGGGTATCGCGGACGCCGCTGCGGCCGTGCGGCTGGCGGCGGACAATCCGGCCGCGCTGCTGTCCCCTGGCCTCGCCGCTCACGGGTTGTACCGGCCGGAGACCATGGTCGTCTGGTCAGACGGCCTGCGGCCAATACAGGTCTATCTTGATAAGCGACAAATTCGCTTGCGCTGACCGTGAACCGGCTAACATTTTGTCTACGATTTGGACGCACCGGTCGAGGTCGCGAAAACCGCACAGCCCGCCACACCCAAGGCCGCGGCCATCCGGCTGGTCTTCCGGATTTTCGCACAGAGGGTATCGCGTCGTGTCCGGTGGCGTCGCGCTCGGCACAGGTGATAGCACCACCGAAGCCAGCACGATTGACGCCTTGATCTCCCGTAACAGCACCGACAGCACGGCCTTCACGCGGGCTCGGGCGGACAGTGCCGGCACCGTGACCGTTGCCCATGTGCGGACGGTGTTGGCGGCGTCCGCCATGGCACGGTGAGGCAGCGCGCCACGGTCGTGCCTGGGGAGCATGCGCCGGCGATATTCGGTTCAGACCACAGCCGCGCACATGTAGGCCATCACTTAAACTGTATTCCGAGACGATTATGTCCGGTTCCTACATGGTTGCTGACGACGGCATCGTGAGAGATGGCCGGCGCGGCGTCGACCGACCCCGATCGTTCATCGACCGACGTGCTGGGGCGATTCAGGTCGTCCTTTGGGCGCATCCGGCTTGGCGTTGGACGTGATCCTGGCTGGCTACTTTGGCACCCGGCTATGGTTGGAATTG
>JASHQG010000258.1 GCA_030037665.1 Acetobacteraceae bacterium | reverse complement strand
TACAGCAGATCGGCCGCGCGAACGAAGCGGCCGGGCTCGCGGATCAGGCGGTGCGCGAGGCGAAGGAGAACGGCCATTTCCTCACCATGTCACATGTGTTGTTCCAGATCGCGATGTCGCGCATGATCGCAGGCGACGTTGCGGCGACAGAGCGTTTCGCCGGCGACCTCGCGGCATTCTCGGAACGTCATCAGGGTGTATACTGGCGCGCTCATGCCGAGATCCTGCAAGGCTGGGTGATGGCGCGGACCGGCCGCTTGGAAGAAGGCCTGGCCCGCATGCGCGAGGGCGCGGTGCAGCGCAGCAGAATGCGGGGGCACACCTGGGAGCCGCAGTACGTCGCGCAAGAGGCAGAGCTGCTGACGGAACATGGCCGCGGCCTCGAAGCGCTGCGTCGCCTTGATGCGGCGGAGGCGTTGATCAACGCGACGGACCACCGCGTCTCCGAAGCAGAGATCCATCGTCAACGTGCGCGGGCTCTGGCGGCGGAAGGGGCGCCGAAGGCCGATGTGGATGCATGGCTGCGCAGCGCACTGACGCTGGCGCGTGGGCGCGCACAGATGCTGTGGGCATCCCGTGCCGCGGCGGATCTGGCAGCGCACCAGCAGAGCGTCGACGCGGCGGGTGGCCGGCGCGCCACGACATTGTGGTCGCGATGAGGCTAATCTGCCGTCTCCGGCATCGCGGTCCATAGCAGCAACACGCCCACCAGCCCCGCCGACGCGAGGCCAAGAAACGCCACGGTCATGCTGACCTCCTCTGCGAGCCAGCCGCCCAACAGCGTGCTCAGCGCCGCGCCGCCCGTCACGCCGAGCCCCAGGACGCCCATGCAAAGATTGAAGTGCGATGTCCCGCGCGTCAGATCGGCGGAGACCAATGGCAGCATGATGCCGAACACGGCCGCGCTGATTCCCGCGACCAGCTGCACAGCGACGATTGACCACGCACCGGGCATCACCGCAAGCAACACGCCTTGCACCGGCAGAGCCGCCCAGCCGAGAAGCAGAATCGGTCGCCGCCCCAGGATTGCTGCCGCGCGCCCGAGCGCGGGCGATGTGGTCGCGACCACGGCCTGCGGCACCATGATGCAGGCGGCGATGATCAGGTTCGCGAAAGCGCCGGCGCGCATCGTCACGGCTGCTCCGGCCAGCGGCAGCATGCCGGCATTGGCCAGATGGAAGAATATCACGGCGCCACCGAACACCAGCAGTCTTCGGTCGGCGAACAATCGTCGAAGTCCTGGCCAGTCGAGCGGCCGCGACGTGGTTTGCTGCCGCGCGTGGATGCCGTGTCCGATCGCTGGCAACGTTGCCAGCGCCGGCAGGCACAACGCGGCGGTGAGCCAGAACACCGCGCGGCTCGACAGAAAGCCGCCGCTCGCACCCATCACGGCAGCGGTGATCCCGCTGCCGATTGACGCATAGCGCGCGTTGCGGCCAAGCCGTTCGCCAAGCCGGGCCGTGCCCACGAGGTGCAGGCTGATTGCGGCGATCGCGAGCGTGATCACGCTGCTGGCGCCGGCATGCAGTATCTCTGCAACAAAGACCGGCAGTTTGGTCGGCCGGAGCGCCAGCAAAACGGCCGCGATGAACACGCCGCAGAGGCCAATGCCGGCGATCGCGCGCTTGTTCCCCACGGCGTCGACCAGCAGACCAGCGGGGATCTGGCTGATCAGCGCAAACACCGTGCCGGCGGACAGTACCGTGCCGATCTCGATCTGCGTCCACTTGTGCATGGTCAGGTAAACGACGACGAATGCGCCAAACCCAGTCTGCACATCGGCCACGAAAAAATTCAGCAGATCGAGGGCGCGCGAACGATGCCCAGGCGGGGTTCCGTCCCGCGGCATGCGATCACCGGGGACCGGGCGGGGCGGACGGAGCGGGGTGCGGCGCTTCCTCTTTTGGCGCGGCGATCACCACCGGCGCTGGCTTGTGCGGGTTGGCGTATTCCGGCGCTGCCTTGATCTGGTTGATCGTCCAATCCAGCGTGATGGGCGCCTTCAAGGCGCCAGGAGCGAAATGCAGCGCGTTCCAGCGCACCGCAATCTTGCGCGCGCCGACGCCCATGAAGCCGCCGAAGTCGATGACCGCCGCGGTCGGGCGGCCGTCCTCGTTCACCAGCACGTCGACCAGCCGGCCCATGGTCTTGCCGTCGGGGCCGGCAACAGGCAGACCGAGGATTGCCACCACCTCGCTGGGCGGGACGTGCGCCACCGTCGGCCCCTGCGGCGCGACGTGTGTCGGCGTCGGTGCTTGAGCCAGTATCAGGGTGGACGCGATCACGATTTCAGGTACGCGCAGTCGCATGCCGCGGTTCGCTCTCCAGCTGCGAAGTGGCGCGTCGCGCGCGCCGCTTCAAGTCAATCCATCGCAGGCACGCTCAGCTTCGGGCGTTCCGCACCGGCTGCGGCACGGGCGCCGATTTCAGCGATGCCAGCAGGATTCCTGACGCGATCAATCCAATACCGATTGCATGATACACGTGGAATGTCTCACCGAGGAACAACACCGCGAGAATGCTGCCGAACAGTGGCATGAGATGCATCGACTGGCCGGCGAGGGTGGCGCCGATCAGCTCCACGCTGCGGTTGAAGAGCAGATAGGCAATCAGGGACGGAAAGAGGGCGATGTAGGCCATCGCCAGGTACGCCGGCGCACCACCGACAATGCGCGCGCCGCTGGCGTATTCGGCCAGCATGAAGGGCAGCATCATGCACGAGCCGATGCCCATCGCGGCGACGAGGAAGCTCAGATGATGCACTGGCGGCCGGCGACGCAGCAGGCTGTAGTAGGGGCCGTTCACCACGATAGCGGTCAACACCCAGAGGTCGCCGGGGTTGAAGCGGAGGTTGAGCAATGCATCGGCCGAGCCCTGAGCGGCTATCTCCATCACGCCGATCAACGACAGCAGCACGCCGAGCGCCTGGCGTGTCGTCGGGCGGTCGCCGAACAAGGCGAAGCTCCAGACAATGATCACCAGCGGCATCGCCGACTGCAGCAGCAGCGCATTCAGCGCTGTGGTGCTGTTGAGCCCGATGTAGCACAGGGTGTTATAGCTCGCGATGCCGACGGCCGAGAGCACCAGCATGATACGCCAGTGCCGGAGCAGGGTCGGCAGGTCGCGCTTGAGCTGTGGCCAGGCGAAAGGCAGGGCGATCAGGAAGGCGCCGGTCCAGCGGCAGTAGGCAAGGGTGATCGGTGGAACCAAGCCGGCGACGCCGCGGCCGAGGACGATGTTTCCGGCCCAG
>JASHQG010000032.1 GCA_030037665.1 Acetobacteraceae bacterium | reverse complement strand
TGCGGAAATCCGCTGACCTTCAAGTTTACACTCAACCGTCCGGGTCCGGCAGCTGCAGCACAGCAAGCCTCAGCAACGAATGGGCAAAGACCGATGTACCAAACATCGGGTGACGCCGCACGATCGACGTGAGCACCGGGTGATACATCGGACGACCATGACTGGCACCGCACCGGTCGCCGCGGCGTAACGTCCGGCGCGCAGTCCTCGCCGACCAGCGCGGAGGGGTTCTTGCCTCCAGCGTCGACCCGGCTGCCCGCCGGTCCTCAGCTAGGCAGCCAGCTCAAACCAAAAGTCGAGCATCTCGCCTTTCCGCTCGGATGCAAAGATCGTGACAACGCGCGTGCCGATCTTCAGCTTCTCAGCTGCCGCCTGCGGATCGGATAGGTCGATACGCTTGAAATACCCGCCGAGCGCCGTATCGGCACCGTCCAGCAATACGTAGCCGAACGCATAGGGCGGATCAGGCAGATTGTTGAACTTCTCATAGACCATGGTGAACGCTTCGATACGTCCACCCGGTCCGACCTTCACCCAATCCTCCGTCGGCAGCAGCGTCTCGTCGGAGAAAGACCGCGGCGGGACGAGCACGCGCCCCGTCTTGGCACAACGCCGCCCATAGATCGCGGCGTCGTCACGGATGCGCGTATAGAACGAGCTCGCGGTCTCGCCCAAGGCATGATTGTAGGTGATGTTCCAGACTTCCTGACGTGCCAGCAGTTCCATTGTCCGTTCCTATCCCTCAATCACCATCGTACCGAAGATCTGGTGGTCGCCACCGTTGCCACTGGCGATAGCCAGCCGTGCGCCCTTCACCTGATGCTCGCCCGCGCGTCCCCAGACCTGAAGTGCTGCCTCGGCGACTCGCGCCATCGCGGTCACCGCGATCGCGTTCGCGCACAGTGTGCCGCCAGACGGATTCACCGGCATCCTGCCGCCGATCTCGAATTCTCCATCGCGCAGCCGCGCCACCGATTCTCCCGGACGCGATACGAGACGCGCCGCATCAATCGCGTGGAACTCGGTGTTGCTGAACGGCGCATAGAGCTCTGCCACGTGTACCTGCCGCGCAGGGTCTGTGATACCCGCCATCCGATATGACTTCTCGAATGATCGTCCCAGTGCGTGGGCATCCGCATGATCTGCTGTCGGCTTGTTGCCCATCCGATCGCCCATCCAATACGTCTCCGCCGCGTGGCCGACGCCGGTGATCCACACGGCATCCATGTGGTTGTCGCGGATGAATGTCTCCGAGGCGAGCACCATGGCCGCCCCGCCGGACGACTGGGGACAGCAATCGAGCAACTTGATCGGCCAGGAGATAAGGCGCGACGCCAGCACATCGTCGATCGACACGATCCGCCGCAGATGTGCCCGCGGGTTCAGCGACGCGTGCCGGCGGTTCTTCACCGTGACGCGCGCCATATCCTCCTCGGTCATTCCGCAACGCTGCATGTAGCGCACCGCCGACATCGCCAGCATGTTGATGGTGCCAAGTGGCAGCGGGCGTTCGTAGCTCGGGTCCCAGATCTTGTTCAGCACTGTCTGCGAGTCGCCACACTCGCCGATCTTGTCGGCGCCTGCGGTCAACACGACGTCGCACAGGCCGGATGCGACGTGGTAGTACGCGGCAGCCACCGCCGAAATACCGGTGGCGCCGCCATTATTGATGCGCAGAAACGGCTTATTGCGCCCGCCAACCGCGTCAACACCGAGACGTTCCGCGTTGCCGATGCCGATCATCGCATCGGGCGAGAGCGAATACACCACGGCCTCGATGGCATCGAAGTCGAGCTTGGCGTCCTGCATCGCGCGCACAACGCCTTCGCGAACCAGCTCCGGATAGCTGGCATCATCGCGGCGGGAGCAGAATTCCGATTGTCCGATGCCGATGATGCCGACACGATCGCCGCTCATGCGCGTGCCTCCCGGCCGAGCACGACCGCCGCCTGATACTGCATCGCGAACCCGCTGCCGGCATGCGCCAGACCGCGGTGCACGTCGGGCAACTGATGCGCCCCGGCGCGACCGCGTATCTGGCTCGCGACTTCGGCGATCCGGATCAGCCCGGTGCAGAACACCGGGTTCCAGGTCAGCACGCCGCCCGAGAGGTTGACCGGCAACCGGCCGCCACGGGCGAAACTTCCGTCGGTGGCGCGCGCTCGCCACGCGTCGCGCGCGCAGAGTGATAACGCTTCATAGGCGAGCAGCTCCGCATAGGGCGTGGCGTCCGTCAATTCGGCCAGATTGAATGCCGAAGCCGGATCGGCGATGCCGGCCGCGGCATAGGCCTGTCGCGCAGCCAGAGCGAGTGCCGGTGCCGATGTGAGATCGCGATCGCCCAGAAAACCCGGCTCGGTCGCCCACCCCATGCCCTGTAACCACGCCACGTTCCGCAGCCCGCGCTCCGCAATGAACCCGGGCGCTGCCAGCACCATGGCCACGCTTCCCGTCACTGCCGCCGTCGTCATGGCCGGCGTGAGCGGCCAACGCAGCGGGCCGGGTGTCGTCTCGACTGTTCTGTTCGGCCAGGCCGCGCGGCCGTGCGTGCGGTTCTTCTCCGCAACGGCTTCCGCTGCGATGCGCGCGCCTGGTTCTGATCGCTCGACGGCCGAGGCCTGCAGCGCATGTGCGGAGAGCTCGTCAAGCGGCAGCGTCCGATGAAAGTAGGGATCGGTCCCGAGACGCTGGGCTTCCGCCATCGACGAAACCTCGGTCGGGCTCCAGGAGACGACCAGTTGCGTGCGGAACTGTCCCGTGGCGACGCGTAGCGCCCCCAGAATGAAGGCGTGCTCCGATGCCGACGGCGTGGACATGATGTCACGATCGACACCGCCGACCGAACCGGACGCCATCATCACCGAAATGGAACGGCCGTCGAACTGGTCGTTGGAGGCGACCACGATGCCATCCACGTCATCGATGCTGATACCGGCGTCGACGAGCGCGCTTTGCGCCGTGTCGTAGATCATCTCCTCCAATGAGCGATCGCGCGAGGCGATAGCCGGACGGATCGAGCATCCGATCACGCCTGGTTGGACGCGCATGCCCATCGCAATGCTCCTGCTCGGCTCAGAGGTTGGCGCCGTGCCGCGATCTCACCGTCGATCCCTGCGCGAAACCACACAAGCGGCCCAAGATGTGGGACCGCCCGATCCAGCTCGGCGGCATCGCGTTCGGGACGAACCAAAGCGCGCATGGCCACGTGCTAGATGATCGCGATCGGATTGATCGGACTGCCGGTGCCGCCGGCAACAGGCAATGGGCTGGCGATGAACAGGAACTCCTGGCAGCCGGTGGTTGCGAGTTCGTGCAGGAGCAGCCCTTCGATAAGAGGTACGGCGAAGTCGCGGATGAGCCGCTGGTGCACCGGAAAGACAGTGCCCGGCGCGAAAGGAATCACCTCGACCGCGAAGTTGTCGGCGCCTAGCGCCGCGATGTCACGTTCGGCCAGCCAGAGGGCGGCGTCCAGGTCAAGACCAGGCTCACCGTCGAACGCAACGTTGCCGGCGCGGCCTTGGTGTTCGGCCCAACCGGTGCGGATCAACACGATATCGCCTCTGCCCACCGTGACCCGGGCCTGCTGCGCCGCTTGCTCGAGGTCACGCGGACCGATCGCCGCGCCGTTACGCAGCGGATTGCCCGCAACGCCAGCGACATCGAGTAGTACTCCGCGACCGACCAGAGGTCCCATTTTGTCGATCCCGCAGCGCGTGGCTCCGCTGGTGCTGCGCGTGCCGTTGCCGGGAAACCCGTTGTACAACGCATCGTCATACCAGGCATGGCATAACGCATCGATGTGCGTGCCGATGTGCAACGGCAGCACCACGGTATCTTCGGCGAATTGAAAGCCGCCGGGCCGACGCGCGCCGGCGGCGTAGTCCCCACCGTCACGCGCCATAAAATGTTGCAGAGGTGCGCGATGCGGTGGCACGGGCGTTCGCGGCGACAGGGTTTGCGCCAGGCTCAGGACCCTGCCCGATCGCACCAGCGCTGTCGCGTTCTGCACCTCGGCAGGGCCGATGTTGTTCAGGGCACCGCGCTCATCGTCCGTGCCCCAGCGCTGCCACGCCTCGCGACTCATCGCATATTGGCCCGCGCGAGCGAGGCCGCGATCTGCTTCAGCTCGCGCCGCATCAGCTTGCCGGTCACCGTTACGGGCAGAGCGTCGCGGACCTCGATCATGTCGGGTACTTTGTAGCGAGAGGCCAGGCTGCGGCAGTGCGCCGCCAGCTCATCCGGCCGCAGCGCTGTGCCGGGTTTCGGCACGACAAAGGCGACGAGCAGCTCGCCCTGTGTTGCGTCTGGGACACCCACGACACCCGCAAGCGCCACGCTGTCATGCCGCATCAACACATCCTCCACCTCCGCCGGTGAGATGTTGATGCCGCCCTTTTTGATCATTTCGGTGACGCGCCCGCTGAACGAAATCGCGCCGTCCGGCAGCATCCGCCCCATATCGCCGGTCCGAAAGAACCCGTCAGTGGTGATCGCGCCGGCAGTCTCCGTTGCGCTACTGCCCTGATAGCCACGCGTGACATAGCCGCGGACTTCGATCATGCCTTCCTCGCCGCGTGATAATTCGGTGCCGGTCTCGCCATCGACGATTCGCACCTGCACGCCGGGCAGTGGCGGCCCTTGGCAGGTGGCGCGTCGCTCCAGCGGCCAGTCATGCGGCGTGACGCAGCAATTGCCGTAAGTCTCCGTCTGCCCATAGACGTTACAAATCTCGGGGGCACCGAGCACGGTGGCGGCTGTCATGACGTCCTGTGGCGCGCCAATGGTCAATCCGGCGCGCAGGCTGGCTACCCGCTCGCGCCGGAACGAGGAATGCGAGACGATAGCGCTGGTGATCGCCGGAAGCGTATAGAGCGCGGTGCAGCGATGCCGCTCGATCAGGTCGATCGCCTCGCCTGGCTCGAACCGGTTCTGCAGAACCAGCGCGGCACCATGGGTCAATGCCGCCGACATTGCGTTGGCGCTGCCGTATGACCAGAACAGCGGCGGTGCCAGCAGGATGCGATCATCCTTCCGATAGCCCTGGCGTTCGCCGATATTGAAGCCATTCTCGATGATGCCGGCATGCGACAGCGGCACCGACTTGGGTCGGCTGCTGGATCCGGAGGTGTAGATGATGATGGCATCGTCGGCGGCACAGGGACCGATCCCCGGAGCCTGGCGCGCCGAGAGCGCGGCCGCGCGAAGGCGGTTGTAGCTTTCGCCGAGCAGGACGATGTCACGCAACGCCGGATAGCGGGCAGATTGCCAACGATCCCCGGTTCCAGCCTCGGGCACGAGCTGGCGCAATGCCGCGGCAAAGTCGTTGTCGCCGAACCGCTCAAGCGCGATCAGCATCCTTGCACCAGAGTCCCGCAACAGCCAGTCGAGTTCGTCCGCCGTCGACCAGGTACTGAAGGCAACCACCACGCCGCCGGCGATCACGGTGCCGAAGAAGGCTTCGAGCCATTCGGGGCGGTTGTTGATCAAGAGACCCACCCGATCGCCCCGCTCGACGCCACATGCCCTGAGCGAGGCAGCGACCCGGGCCGCCCCGGCGCAGAGTTCCGAGTATGAGATAAGCTGGTCCTGCCAGATGACTGCCGTCCGCGGACCGCAACGCGCAGCTTGTTCGAAGATCAGATCAGCAAGTGTCCTGCTGAAGGGCGCTTCCATCGGCGACGAATTCCGAATATTATTCGCGTTTACGAGAGCGCCGTTCGATGTGTCAAGCGCGGCTGCACCTTGTTGCGGGCCAATTGCTTGAACAGAAAGCACGCTTGGGAGGCATTGCAGCGGCAGGCCGTCCGGGTTCGGCGCCAGGGTGGCCACCACCTGCGGAAAGTCGGGCTGCCCATCGGGGCTGTGACGGTGGCCGCGAACGTCGCCGTCCGGCAAGTCTGCGGCGCGGATCTCGAAACAAGTGCCAGCCCGGCGTATGCGCGTGGTGTCGACCCCGGGATCAGATTGATGTCGATGCCTGCCCTCCGATCAACCAAACCGAATCGGGAACGCAATCGCCGATGAACGCGATCGACGCCACGGGTCGCTGATCGCATCGCTGTCGTCAGGACTGCTGTCCTTGATGGCCGGCTCAGAGCGATCTCGTTCGACGAGGTCGCAGCCTGATCGAGCAGAATTTTTTCACTCCAACGCCGGGTTGCAGCCGTGGAGCGGCAGTGAGACGAACCGTAGGCGAGCTGGCCTCGGCTCTGGCGTCGCCACTTCTCGCTGCTTATCCTTGCTTGCAAAACAAGCCCACGCAGAGTTTCCGGGCCACGGCATTCCCCATCATCAGGCCGCGTGCTCACTAATTTAGGAAGACCCGGCTTTCGGTGGTTACACGTGAGTTGAGAACGCGCTTCGCGGAAATGCGCACGCCATGGCTGGCCAGCCGCCCGGGAACTTGCTAAAAGCTTTGTCGGATCATCCAGCCAGCAATGGCGCCACGCCACCATCTGCCAATTCCTGAGCCGGCAACCCCAATGGGAGGGAACACGATGACCAAGACCCTCGCGCTTGTCGCCGCATTCACTTTCACCTTGTCGGGTGCGGCCCTGGCCGCCTCTTACAGCCTGGACAGCAGCGGCAAGTGCCACGACGAGCATGGAAAGTTCGTCAAGGCGGAATTGTGCGCACACCACACTTACAAGCTGGACGCCAAGGGCAAGTGCCGTAATGAGCATGGCCAGTACGCTGCTAGCAAGTTCTGTCACACCTAGGATGAGGCCAATCGGCCGCCTTTCGTCTCAAACGTCAGCGAATCCACGAACGAACGTTGTTCTCACCGATCGCGGTTACGCAACACCGGCGGCCATGACGAGGCAGCGGAGGTAAGCGTACGGTGCCGACCGTAGGATCACAGTGATGCCGACACCTGCCAGAGCCTCAGGTGGTTAATTCTATTGATCGGCCGGACGGGGCTCACGGCAGCCCACAGGAGGCAAGCGTCTCAGCGCATCAGAAGATCACCGAGGCCGGCAAACCGAGTGATGCGGCGGTCTTCATTGCCTGTGTCGGATCGGCCGGGGCGAGAGCCGTCATGGCGCGTCATCAGCGGACGGCGCCGCATGCAGGAACGGAAAGCGGGTCAGGAGTGATTCCTTAAGGCCGGGAAGCAACGTGGCATCCCGCGACTGTGGTTCGGCACGGGTCGGACAATCGGCGGCAAGTCGGGCCGGCTGACCGGCGAGCAGGAGCAGGCGGTCGGCCAAGCTGAGCGCCTGATCGAGATCATGTGTCGTCAGCACCACGAGCGCGCCATCGCGGCGCGCTGACCGCGTTATCAGGCCCATAAGATCGGCGGCTGATTTTCGATCGAGCGAAGCAAATGGCTCGTCGAGCACCAGGAGAACGGGGTGGCCAAGGAGCGCGCGAACAAGCGCCACCCGCCGCGCCATGCCGAGGGAAAGTGCCTTGGGATGCAGGCTCTCGGTGCCGGCGAGGCCAACTGCCGCGAGCAGCGACGAGATCTCGTCGGTGTCGGCTCCCTTGGTGTCACCTCTCGAGACCAAGCGCAGATTGGCTTCAACCGTGAGCCAGGGGAGCAGACGCGGCTCCTGGAACATCACGCCGATCCGTCCTGGTGGGCACCGGACCTCGCCAACAAAATCACGATCAAGGCCCAGCACAATGCGCAGCGTGGTCGTCTTGCCGGCCCCAGAAGGTGCGAGCAGCGCAATGATCTCGCCGGCCCTGCCGCTGAAGGAAGCATCTCGCAAGACCTCACGGCAGCGGCCGGAGGGGTCGGCGTACGACTTCGTCTCGATGCGTACGAGCAGTCGCTCGTCGCGCTGCTTGTCCCGATCGATCTCCATCTGGTCCTGCTTACCGCCGCCACGCATTGGCATGAAGCTCCCAGGGCCTCAGGAGAAAGCTCTCAACAAGCAGCATGAGAACCCCGAAGGCGAAGCCGTAGGCGAGGATGCCGGCGACGTCGAAGGTCTGGAAAAGCTCGTCGAGCGCGAAGCCCACGCCGTTGGGGCGCCCGAGCAACTCGACAATGAGCACGATCTTCCAGGTGATCGAAAGTCCGCTGCGGCCAGCAGCGGCAAAATACGGGGCAAGCTGGGGGATGATGATGCGTCTCAGACGCTGGCTCATCGGCAGGCGGTAGACGGTCGCCAGTTCGTCGAACCCGGGGTCGAGGGCACGAGCGCCCTCGCGCACCGTCACCATCACGGTCGGCACCTTTACCAGGGCCACAGCGATGATCGCCGCGACATCATTGAGGCCAATCCAAATGTAACAGAGCACGACGACAACCAGAACGGGCAGGTTAAGCAGAATGATGAGCCACGGGTCGATGAACGTATCGGCCTGCGGTGAGCGGCCCGCCACGTAGCCGATGGCGCTGCCGGCGAACATGGAGATGACGAAGGCCGCGGCGACGCGAAGTGACGTGACAGCGATGTTGCGCGGCATTTCTCCTGCAAGCGTCGATGACCAGACAAAGGCGAGAACTGCGGGCGGTGCCGGCAAAAGGGCTGCGTTGCGGGCGATCAGCGCCGCGCCCCACCACAGACCGACAAAAGCAACGAGCGACAGTACACGCAGCCCCTTCGCCGGTCCGATCACGATGAGGCAGACCAGAAGACGCCGGAGGGCAGGCGGCTCAGTCCGCCAGTGGCCGCATTGCCGCCGGTCGCGTGAAGAATGGCAAAGAGGCGGTCCGCCGCAGCCGCCTCGACGCTCGGACTCGTGTGCACGACGCCGGCCCGAAAGCCCGCCTTGAGACGGGTGAAGAGCCGTTCGTCGTCAGCGTGCATGAGCGGGCGTATCGCGTCCCAGGCGTCGTCGGAACGCACGAGAAGATCCTCCGCCGCAGCACTCGCGGCAAGAAAGCCATCGATCAAGTGCTGGTTCTCCTGCGCCCACGCTTCTTTGAACACATAGCCGCCAAGGGTCGGATGGGCCGGCAGTCCGAGTTCGACT
>JASHQG010000257.1 GCA_030037665.1 Acetobacteraceae bacterium | reverse complement strand
GGCGCAACAAACGGGTGGCAAAGACGCCACAAAATTTGACAGCATCGACATCGACACGGACCAGCCGCGAGCATGCCTCCGCCGAAACCTGGTTGCATCAGTCGCAGTTATTCCGCGGCCAGTTTCTCCGTCTCTTTCCGCTCGCGGAGCTCCGACGCCTTCGCTTCGACCAACTCAACGATGTGCTCCACCATGTCACCGGCCGCGATCGTGTGGTCGGTCTTGCCTGCGCGATAGATCATGTGCCGTCCGGCGCCGCCGCCGGTGACCCCAAGATCGGTCATCAGCGCTTCGCCAGGCCCGTTCACCACGCAACCGATGATCGAGAGCGTGATCGGCGTCTCGATATGCGCCAGGCGATCCTCCAGCGTGCGTACGGTTTCGATCACGTTAAATCCCTGCCGCGCGCAGGACGGACAGGAGATCACCTTCACGCCGCGATGACGCAGCCCCAGTGCCTTGAGCAGGTCCCAGCCGACCCGCACTTCCTCCTCCGGCTCATCGGAGAGCGAGACACGCAGCGTATCGCCAATACCCGCCCACAATAGCGACCCGAGGCCGATCGAGGACTTCACGGTGCCCATGCGACGGCCGCCCGCCTCGGTGATGCCGATATGGAGGGGATGGTCGCAGACTTCAGCCAGCTGCTGATACGCTGCGACCGCCAGGAAGACATCCGACGCCTTCACACTGATCTTGAAATCATGGAAATCATGCTGCTGCAGGATGTTTGCGTGATACTGCGCGCTCTCCACCAGCGCCTCGGGGTTCGGCTCGCCGTATTTTTCCAGCAGGTGCTTCTCCAACGAGCCCGCATTCACCCCGATGCGCATGGAGCATCCGTGTTCGCGTGCCGCCTTGATGACTTCCTTCACACGTTCATCGCTGCCAATGTTGCCGGGGTTGATGCGCAGGCAGGCGGCACCGCTGTCGGCCGCCTCGATCGCGCGTTTGTAGTGGAAATGGATGTCCGCCACGATCGGCACGTTCACTTCGCGCACGATGTCCTTCAGCGCCAGTGCGCTGTCGCGGTCGGGGCAGGAGACGCGGACGATGTCGACGCCCGCCACCTCTGCGCGGCGGATCTGCGCCACGGTGGCCTCGACATCGGTCGTCAGCGTGTTGGTCATCGTCTGCACCGAGATCGGCGCACCGTCGCCGACCGGCACTTTGCCGACATAGACGCGGCGGGACTTCCGCCGGATGATCTCCTGATACGGCCGATAGCTCATCGAACTCCTCTCCGTGTTGCCCGCAGCAGCGCGCCGGCATCGGTCGGCCGCCTGGCCTTAAAATGGGGTGTCAGGACGCGCGTGGCTACTGCCCGTTGGTCCGCAGGCTGGCCGGCTGCACCGAACCGGCGGCCGCCGCGGAAAGCTTCCCCTGCCTGATGAGGTCTGGATCGAGCGGCAGATTGCGCCGCACCGCTCCGGAGTTGCCGAGTGCGGGAGATGCAACACCGTCCACCGCCAGCACGGTGCCGCCCGCGTTCCCGGTGGTGAGTACCAGGCCGGCTTGTTTTGGTACCGTCCACGTGTCGCCCGAGTGCAGGGTGCGGTTGAGCAGAACGTTACCGTTGGCGTCACGCACTTCCAGCCACGCATCCGCCGTCGCCTGGATTTCGATCTGGTCCGCCGCTGTCGCGGCCGACTGCGCCACCGAGAGCGGTGGTATCGGCGCTGCCGCTGCGGAGGTGGGCGACACCGACGGCACCGGCGGGGCCGCGTCCAACGCGACGGGCGCGGGCGCCGCGGCCGGTGCCACGCTTGCAAGTGCAGGCGAGGGTGCTGCGGCCGACAGTGCAGGCGTGGGGGAAGGTGGCGCGGTTGCGGAAGACGATGTTGCACCTGTCGCGGAAGCGACGCTGGTGGGTGTCCCTGCGGGAACCGCTGGCATGGACTTGGCCACCGCGACCGGTGGTGTGACCGGCGCTGCTTGCTCCGCAAGGGGGGCAAGATGCTGGGGCACGGGTATCACCGTCTCTGCCGGCAGCCTGCCTTCGCCGGACAGACGGTACCATCCGGCATAGGCGCCAACCGCCAGCACAACCCCCAGCAGGATCAAGGCGCCGGCCGGCATCCCGCGCTCGGGCAGGGGCACTGGGAACGCCAGTTCGGTCTGGCGGTTCACCTCGGCAGCCTCGGCCTTGAAACGGCGTACGATCTCGTGCGGATCCAGCCCAAGTGCAGCAGCATAGGTCCGCAGGAAACCCACTGCATAAGCGTGGCCCGGCAAGAGGTCGATGCGACCGGCTTCCAGTGCCTCAAGATGCTGCTGGCGTATGCGCAATTCAGCAGCGACCATGTCGATCGGCCATCCGAGACGTTCGCGCGCTGCCCGAAGATCACTGCCTGCGCGCGGTGCCGCAGGCGGGGCGACCGCCTCCTGCCCCGTTAAGGACATCATGCTCCGGCTATCCACGAGCTTCGACCTGCGATCCTGCTGCACGGTCGCCCTGCTCCTCACGACCCGATCCGACCGGTAAGAAGCGCGTCACTCGACGACTTTCGAGCCGTTGGGCAACCGCGCATTTCATAGCCAACGGATCTGTTTTTGCCAACCACCTTGCACCACACTGACTCCGTTCACGCTCGCAGTCGAATGCTCTTTGCAGGATTGAGGGCGATGAAGTTCATTTTTCACTAAAGCTGCGGTACGAACGCCATGCCAACTCGCGGCAGTGCGTTACTAAAGCGTTACACCGGTATGCCGTGTTCGCGCGCCCATACCGCGATCGGCTCGCGAAGGCTCGCCATACCGGCGCCACCACGACGGATCGCGGCCAGAACTGGACGAAAGGCCGTCAGATCCAGTTGGGCGAGCAGCGCCTTAATCGGCAGCACTGAGGCCGCGGGCATGGAGAGCGTGGTAAGCCCGAGCCCGACAAGTGTCAGAGCTTCCAACGGCCGGGACGCCGCTTCGCCGCACAGCGACACCGGCACCCCGGTTCCCCCGCGCGCCGCGCGTGCCGTCTTCAGCACCTGGTCCAATAAATCCAGAACGGGCTCCGATAGCAGGTCATAGCGGCCGTACAATGAGGAGGTGCCGCGGTCCGCCGCATACAGGAATTGCATCAAATCATTCGAGCCGATCGAGATGAAGTCTGCTTCCTTCAACAGTTCGGAAAGCTGCCACATGAGCGCCGGCACCTCAAGCATGGTGCCGATCTCTAATTGTTCTGGTGCCGGGCGGACACGGCGCGCCTCAGCAAGGAGCAGTGTCCGCGCTGCACGGAATTCGGATACCGTCGCCACCATCGGGAACATCACGGATAGCTTGCGTCCACCGGCGGCAAGCAGCAGGGCGCGCAATTGCCTGCGCAGCAGCGCCGGGCGATCCAGGCCGATGCGCAGGCTGCGCCATCCCATCGCCGGGTTGTCCTCCTGGGTCACGGTGCCTGGCAGAAGCTTGTCTGCACCAAGATCGAGAGTTCGAAACAAAACCGGCCGTCCCGCAGCGGAATCCAGCACTCTTGAATAGATTGCCGCCTGCTCCGGAACGTCCGCGACCGCTCCACGCGCCAACATTGCGATTTCTGTGCGGAACAATCCGATGCCATCGGCTCCGACGGTATTGAGCTGGGCCAGCTCGAGACTCAGTCCGACATTCAGCATCAACTTCACCGGCTGCCCATCTGCGGTCCGGCCAGGTCGATCGCGCAGAACGGCCCAGCCGGCGTGCTGCGCGGTCTGACTTTCGATTGCGCGAAGGTAAACCTGGCGTACCTCGGCCTCGGGGCGCAGCACGAGCTGGCCGTCGTCCGCGTCAATCACCGCCTCGTTGCCCGGCTCGGCGGTGTCAAGCATGCCGCGCGTGCCACCAACCGCCGGCAGACCGAGCGCGCGCGCCAGAATGGCGGCGTGCCCCGAAGGACTGGCCTCTTCGACAGCGATGCCGACGATGCCGCGGCTGTGCCAATCGAGCAGTTCCGCCGCGCCAAGGCGCCGCGCGAGCAAGATGGCGCCCGGTGGGATATCCGGCTTGGGCACATCGCCGAGCAGCGCAGAGAGCAGACGCCCGGCGAGGTCCTCGATATCGGCGAGCCGCTCGCGCAGATACGGATCACTGATCCGGCGCATGCGGTGGTGCAGTTCGCCAAGCACGCGCTGCACCGCAGCCTCGGCTGCCACGCCGCCGCGGATAACTTCATCAACCCGGCGCACCCAGCCGGCGTCCGCGGCGACCAGGCGGTAGGCCTCGAGGACCTCACGCGTCGCGTTCGCGTCGGCCGCGTTGTTGGCCTGCGGCACACCGGTCTCGATCAGCGCGTCCAATCCCCGCTGCATGTGCTCCATGGCGTCATGCAGCCGGCGTTGCTCGGTGCCCGGGTCATCGGCCAGCAGGCGTATCGGCACGCGCGGCGGGCCGTGCAGCACGACCGGACCGACCGCGACGCCGGAGGTCAGCGGTGTGCCCGCGAACACGCGTGGGACTGTGCCGCCGACACCCTCGGTTCCGCCATTCGTGGCACCGCTGGCGGGGAGCAGTTCGCCCAGCAGCATCGCCACGGTTTCGAGTTCGTCGACTTCCTCTTCCGTGTAGCGGCGTGGCGCGCGGTTCTGCACCACGAGGACACCGAGCGTGCGACCGCCGCGACGCACAGGCACGGCGATCATCGAGGCGTACGGGTCCTCACCGGTCTCCGGTCGATAAGCGAAGGCGGGATGGTTCTGCGCGTCCGGCAGATTGAGCACCGCGCCAGTGGCCGCGGCCAACCCGACAATACCTTCGCCGACACGCAACCTCGTATGGCCGACGGCGGTCTGGTTCAGGCCTTCTGTCGCGGTCAACTCCAGAATGTCGCCAGGCTTCTGCACATAAACGGAGCAAACCTCACTCACCAACTCGCCGGCGACGAGATGGATAAGCTCGGGCAACGGCGTGCTGCCTGAGGAGGCGCGGAGGTCGCGGAGTCGGCTGAGGAGGCGACGTGGCGAGGGCACGTTAGCCTCGCCCGGGAAGCGGGAGAGCGCGATGCACAGCACGCCGAGGCCGAAGGGCGCGCGGCACGTTCCTCACCCTGCCCGTTGCGCCGACCTCTCCCGCGACGTGGGAGGGGTGTGCATGCGCCGCTCCAATGCCCCGACCGCTTGGTCCAGCAATTCCCCGATGATGTCCGCCACCGACTGTTCCGCCGTTACCATCCCGACCGACTGGCCGGCCATGACCGAGCCGGTTTCGACGTCCCCCTCGATCACCGCGCGTCGCAGTGCGCCCGCCCAAAAATGTTCGATCTCGAGTTGCGCGGCTTCCTTGCTCAGTTCGCCGGACAGATACCGATCTCGCGTCGTCTGCTGATGCTGCAGAAAACGCTTCGTCCCCTCGTTCACCAGCCCACGCACCGGGATAACGGGAAAGCGTTCGTCAAGCTGCACCGACGGCAGCGCATCTCGTGCCGCGGCTCGTATGAACGCCCGCTTGAAATTCGGATGGGCGATGGACTCCTTTGCGGCAGCGAACCGAGTGCCGAGTTGTGCGCCCGACGCGCCCATCTCGAGGAACGCCGCGATTGCCTCACCCCGACCGAGGCCGCCGGCGACGAACACCGGCACGTCCTGCACGTGCGGCAGAATTTCCTGTGCGAGCACGTTCAGCGACACGGGACCGATATGCCCGCCTGCTTCCGACCCTTCAATAACCAGCGCGTCGGCACCGGACCGGATCAGCCGCTTCGCCAGCACCAGCGCCGGGGTGAAGCAGGTTAGCTTCGCTCCGCCATCCTTTACCGTGCGCACCGCGCTGCCCGGCGGAATTCCGCCGGCCAGGACAATATGGCCGACGTTTGCCTGCAGGCAGACCCGTACCAGGTCGTCGAGTTGCGGGTGCATCGTGATCAAATTCACCCCGAACGGCCTCTCGGTCATCGACTGGGTGCCAGCGATTTCTGCGGCCAACTGGTCGGGATTCATCGATCCGCAGGCGATCACGCCGAACCCACCGGCGTTGGAGATCGCCGACACCAGGTGCCGCTCGCTGACCCAGCTCATTGCGCCACCCATCAGCGCCACACGGCAGCCGAGGAATGCGGTACCGCGCGCCCAAAGCCGGTCAAGTTCCGCCCGGGCGGCCATCGTCGCAGTGTCGGGTGCGGCGATGTCAGGCGACATCGAGGCCATACGCAGTATGCAGGGCCCGCACCGCGAGCTCGGTATATTCCGCCGCGATCAGCACGCTGACCTTGATTTCGCTCGTGGAGATGACCTCGATGTTAATCGCTTTGTCGGCCAGCGCGCGGAACATCGTGTTTGCGACGCCGGCATGGCTGCGCATTCCCACCCCGACCACGCTGATCTTGGCGACGTTTGGATCCTCGAGCAGCTCGATGTAGTTGATCGCCGGCTTCACTTCCTGAAGCGCCATTCTGGCGCGCGGCAAGTCCGCCTTGCTGACGGTGAAGGTCATGTCGGTCGTGCTGTCGGCTGCGATGTTCTGCACGATCATATCGACGTTGACGTTTTGTGCAGCCAGTGCGCCGAAGATCGTCGCGGCGATGCCCGGGCGGTCTGGTACCCGACGCACGGTGATCTTTGCGTCATCCCTCGAATAGGCGATGCCGGCGACCATCTGCTTTTCCACGATCTCATCCTCATCCACGACAAGGGTGCCGGTCTCGGCGTCCACCGGCAAATCCTGAAAACTCGACAGAACCCGCACCCGGACATGCTCGTTCATGGCCAACTCGACACTGCGGGTCTGCAGAACTTTGGCGCCGACCGAGGCCAATTCCAGCATTTCCTCATAGGCGATCCGATCGAGCCGGCGCGCGCTCGGCACAATGCGCGGGTCGGTCGTGTAGACTCCATCCACATCGGTATAAATGTCGCAGCGGTCAGCCTTGAGGGCCGCCGCTAAGGCTACCGCCGACGTGTCCGACCCGCCCCGCCCCAGCGTGGTGATCCGCCGGTTCGGCGCGATGCCCTGGAAGCCCGTAACGACGGCCACGTGCCCCATGCCCATGCGCTTGATCAGGTCAGACCCATCGATCTCCCGGATGCGCGCCTTGCCGTGCGCGTTGTCTGTCTGGATTGGGATCTGCCAGCCCTGCCAGGAGCGTGCCTCGACGCCCACCTCCTGCAAGGCGATCGCCAGCAGGCCGGCGGTCACCTGCTCGCCCGTCGCCACCACGGCGTCATATTCCCGGGCGTCGTGGAGCGCCGACAGCGCCTGGCACCAGCCGAGCAGCTTGTTGGTCTCGCCGGCCATGGCGGAAACCACAACCGCGACCTGGTTGCCGGCGTCGACTTCGCGCTTGACCCGCCCCGCGACATTACGAATGCGGTCGAGGCCGGCGACGGACGTGCCGCCAAATTTCATCACGATGCGCGCCATGATTAGGGGTCGGTTTGCCAGCGGTCGGTTGTTCGGCACACATACTGACGCGGTGCCGGAGGCGCAACCGTGAGTAGAGCCATCGTTTCGCAGGACGAAGTTGCCCGGTTCGACGCGCTGGCCGCGCGCTGGTGGGACCCGCGCGGGCCGATGCGGCCGCTCCATCGCATGAACCCGGCACGCATCGGCTGGATTGCAGGCCACGTGGCGCGACGGTTTCCGGGACGCGCCGGTCTCAGGGTGCTGGATCTCGGCTGCGGCGCCGGTTTGGCGGCAGAGGCGCTGGCGCGGCGTGGCTTTGATGTACTGGGCGTGGACGCTGCGCCGGACGTGATTGGCGTGGCCGCGAACCACGCACAAGGGCAGGGGCTGCGTCTCGTCTATCGGGTCGGAACGGCGGAGGATGTGTTGGCCGGGGGACTGCACTTCCCGATTGTGACCGCGCTGGAGGTGATCGAGCATGTCCCAGACCCCACGGCATTCGTGCGCATGCTGGCAGCGCTTCTGGAACCCGGCGGCCTCCTGTTCCTCTCCACGCTGAACCGAACGCGGCGCTCGTTCCTCGTCGCCAAGCTGGGTGCCGAGTACCTGCTGCGCTGGCTGCCGGTCGGCACGCACGATTGGCGGAAATTCGTGACGCCCACCGAACTTGGCGACATGCTGCATCAGGCGGACCTGCGGGTCGCGGATACCGCTGGCCTGGTGCCGGATCCACTGCGCGGCGGCTGGCGCACCAGCCGCGACATGGCGATCAACTATCTGATGATGGCGGAACGCTGATCCACGGTGTCTCGCCGCGCAGGTAACACCCTGCCGTCACGACGACGAGCATTCCGTGCAGCAGGCGCCTGCAGCGGATCGCCGTGTCGCCATGATCCTCTTCGTGACAGCGACCAGCCGATGAGCGATCGGTTGCTGGCCAGTAACGCGTTCGGACATCCCCCGCAGTGCACGACGCGTCGATGCGCAGGCGTGAACACGAAGGGTCTGCGGGATCCAACCCCGATGCAGCCATGGCGCAGCGAGCCAGCAAGCGGCACAGCCTCAGCGCGGCGACAGGTGGAATACCCACTCCATGGGGTGGTTGTGACGACTTTCGCCGGTGTGACAGCGGCGCATCCTACGCAACGCGGCCCGATCAACCGTCCGAGCGGGGCACCCAGGGGATACGTGAAACTTCGATGCCCTCCTCGGCCAGCGCCTCCGCCTCGGACGGTGTGGTCTCGCCGTAGATTCCATGCCGCTCAGTCTCGCCGTGGTGCATCTTGCGCGCCTCTTCGGCGAACGCCGGTCCGACATAGTCGCAGTGCTTCTCTATCTCGGCGCGCATATGCTGCAGCATGGCCCGTAGATGCGCGGGCATTCTCCCCCCGGCGACCGGCGCCGGTGGCGTGGCCTGCGTCTCCGTGGCCGCACGGGGCTTCTCAGCCGGAGCCGGCGGTGCCTCGCGTGTTGCAACGGCGGGCGCCATCATCGCACGGGTAATTTGCACGTCAGCGCAAACCGGGCATTCGACGAGTCCCCGCTTCGCCTGCTTGTCGAAAGCGGCGCTGTCCGAGAACCAGCCATCGAATTCGTGCCCCTGACTGCAACACAACTGGTAGTGGATCATGTGAATACCATCGTCACCGAAGCATCATCTAAATGAGCA
>JASHQG010000256.1 GCA_030037665.1 Acetobacteraceae bacterium | reverse complement strand
CTCGGTCCGGGGGATCGGGTTCGAATCCATCAATGTGTTGGAAGACGCGGCCGGCCTGGCTGAGCTGCGACGCCTCGGTCCACGATCGGTTCCCGTGTTGTCACGAGGCGACGAATTTGTGTTCGCGCAGAACATTGCGCATGTCGTCAAGTTCCTTGGGCTGAACGAGACGACCGGACCGGCGCTGTCGCCCGACGAGCTGGTGGCCCGGCTGGACGTGTTCCTGGCGGCCGCGCTTCGGTTCATCCCGCAGATGCCGGACGACAGGCTGGAGACCGAGGTGCCGAACCGGCCACGCAGCTATCGGGTGCTAGGCCATCACGTGTTCCGCGTGGCGGAGACCTTCCTGGAAGTCGCGGGGGGCGACGCGCTGACCTACGAGCGGCTGACCGCGCGGCCGCCGGACGTCATGCGCACGACAGAGGATATCGTCGCGTACGGCGCTGCCGTGCGCATGCGTCTGCAGGTCTGGCGGAATGCGATGACCGACCGGACCGGTCGCGAAACGGTGCAGACTTATTACGGGCCGCAGCTTCTGCACGAATACCTGGAGCGCACAACCTGGCATGTCGGCCAGCACGTGAGGCAGTGGATGATGCTACTCGGCATGGCGGGAATCACGCCGGATCGGCCGCTTGGCGATGCGGACTTCGCGAAGCTGCCGATGCCGTCCAGCGTTTGGGACGGATAGTACCACGCACTGCGGCGCCGGCGTTCGCTGCTGCCCCGCGTATCGCGCAGTAAGATCCGTGGTCAGCCGCGCACGGCGCAGACAAAGCATTCGACAAATCGGACGATATCAAGGTTATCGTTGTAGACATGCGGGCTGATGCGCAGACGGCCGAGCCGCGGCGCGGCATAGACCTGTGCAGCCGCCAGGCGATCGACCAATCCCGCGGGCATTCCACCCGGAAACCCGAGGCTCAACACATGCGGCGCGCGCACCTGTGCATCCGGGATGTGCAGGCCGGTGTTGCGTAGCGCATCGGCAAGCTGATCCGTGAGCGTGCGCAGCCGCTCGACGATCGCTGCGAACCCCCACCCCGCCACCAGTTCCATACCGATCGATGCCATCTCGAGCGAAATGAAATGGTCGCGCTCCCCCATGTCGAACCTTCGGGCGTTCTCCACATATGTGATGTCGCGCATATAGACCGTGTGCTCCGCGCTCACCGCCCGCCGCGCCGCCGCTGTCTGCTCCAGCGGTTCGCCATCCTGCCGACGCTTCGCGACATAAAGGAACGCGCGCCCGTACGGTCCCAGTACCCATTTGTAAGTCGGAAACACCAGGAAATCGGGGTCCAGCGTTTTCACGTCGATCGGCAAAACGCCGGCACTGTGCGTCGCATCGACCAGCAGCGCCGCCCCATGCCGGCGCAGGGCTGCGGCGACACAGTCGAGATCCACGGCACAACCATCCGACCAATGCACGGATGAAATGGATGCCAGAGCCACCGGTGGTGCGCCTGGGCGTTCGATGGCCTGCAGCAGCGCGGCGGTCCAGTTGTGGTCGTCCGTCACCGTGACGGTTTCGACGGCGAAGTTCTGCCGCGCCGCACGGGTGCGCCATTCCAGCACCGGCGAAGAGTGATCGTCCGCGAGCAGCAGCACGCGTGATCCAATGGGTGGCTGCAGCAGCTTGCCTGCCGTCGCGACCCCGTAACTGACCGATGGGATCAGTGCCACGTCATCAGGATCGGCATTGATCACGCGCGCCGCCGCTCGGCGAGCGCGCTCGTGTTGTTCCGCCGGACGGTCGGGGCGGGTCGCCCAGGGCTGACCTTTCAGTGCCGCGCCGGCGCGGCCAGCCTCCATGGTTGCGCGTGGCAGAGGCCCCCAGGACGCGGCATTCAGATAGCAGACCTCACGCGGGATATCGAATAGGTGGCGTTGCGACGGAAGCATGGCGGTGACTACCGTCCAACGAAATGAGGTTTGCGCTTTTCCTTGAAGGCGGCGACGCCTTCGCGGTGATCCTCGGTCTGGTCCAGCTGTGGCTGCACGAAGGCCTCATAGTCGAGAAAGTCCTCGTAGCTGGGGCCGCTGGCCATGTGGAACAGCTTTTTCGCCATGCCGAAGGCGAAGGTGGGGCCGGCCGCGAGATCGGCGGCGAGTTCCGCTGTCTTCGACATCAGCTCGCCGTCCGCCACGACGTAGTTCACCAGGCCAAGCGCCAGTGCCTCCGGCGCTTCGACGAAACGCGCGGTCAACACCAGCTCTTTGGCACGCGCGAGGCCGATGCGACGCGTCAGAAACCAGATCGCCCCCCCATCCGGGGCGAGGCCGATGCGACGGAAGACTTGCGAGAACCGCGCGGTCTCCGATGCCACGATCAGGTCGCACGCGAGTGCAATGCTCCAGCCGATACCGACGGTTGGACCGCGCACCGCAGCGATCACCGGCTTTTCGATCGCATGCAGATTGCGCAGGAACTGGTGGCTGCCGCCCTGCATCCGTTCGCGTTCATGCCGCAGGCCGCCGCGTTGCATGCGGCCGACATCGGCTCCGGTGCAAAAGGCACGGCCTTCGCCGGTGATGACGATGCAGCGGACGTTGTCGTCGTAGCGGAGCTGCTGGCTGTACTCGCGCAGCTGCGCACGCATTTCCTGGGTCAGCGCATTCAGCTTTTCCGGCCGGTTCAGCGTGATTTTTGCCACCGGCCCTTCAATCGTGAGATCGATCGACATCCTCTCGCCTCCGTCGCGTTTGCGCGTCATCCAAGCGTGTTGACGCCGCCCGGGCAAGGCGCGACCGTTCCCTGAACCCGTAGGAGGAGACTTTACATGGCGCGCCCGTTCGAAGGCATTCGCATCATCGACATTACGCATGTTCTGGCCGGACCGTTCGCGGCCTATCAATTGGCACTGATGGGCGCCGACGTGATCAAGGTCGAGCATCCCGATGATCCGGATCAGAGCCGCGACTCCGGTTCCGACAACGCGCTGAATCATGCAGGCATGGGAACGGGCTTTATGACTCAGGCGTCAAACAAGCGGGCCATCACGCTGAATTTGAAGACGCCGCAGGGGCGGGACATTTTGAAGGCGCTGGTGGCAACCGCGGATGTCTTGGTGGAAAATTACCGACCGGGGGCGTTCGAGGTACTGGGGCTTGGTTATGAAGAGCTGCGCAAGATCAATCCGACGTTGATCTATGCGTCGTTTTCCGCTTTCGGCCAGGACGGGCCGCGGCGGGAACAAACGGCGTATGACCATGTGATCCAATCGACGTCGGGGATCATGGCGATGACCGGCACGCCCGCGGCCAGCCCGATCAAGATCGGAGCGCCGGCGATCGACTATGCCACGGGCACGATGGGCGCCTTCGCATTGGCCTCTGCCTTGTTCCAGCGCGAGCGGACCGGCCAAGGTCAACGCATCGACATGGCAATGCTGGATGTTGCAATCATTCTGATGGCGTCGCACGTCACGGGCTACCTGCGCAACGGCACGCATCCGAAGCCGTCTGGCAACCGCACAGGTCATGCGACGAGCATGGCCTATCAGACGGAGGACGGCATTGTGATGGTGGGCGCGAGCAATTTGCGCCAGCAACGGCGGCTTTGGACGGTGCTGGAGCATCCAGAAATGATCAAACGGACCAACGACGAGCGCCACGCCGATCACGATCGCGAGGAGAAACTGCTGGCGGAGATCATGTTGACGCGCACGGCCGCGGAGTGGGAAGAGTGGTTGCAGGCGCGCCATGTTCCCGCCTGTCGGGTGCGCACAATGGGCGAGGCGCTGGCCGATCCGCAAATCGTCTCGCGCGGCGTATTGCATCGCCACGAGTCGGCGCCCGGCATCGATGGCAGCTTCAGCGTGCCGGTCACCGCGTTCAAGTTCGCGCACGACGGGCCGCGTGTCGATTTTCCGCCGCCGCGCTTAGGCCAGCACACGGATGACGTGTTGGGGGCGCTGGGTTACAGCGCGACCGAGATCGCGGCATTCCGAGCGGCTGGCGTTGTATAAAACGTCAACGGCGCGGCGGTAGAGGTCGCCAGGCAGCGGAGGGTCAGGGCGCTCGCACACGCGAGCCGCGAAGCACAGGCCCAAGCTGGGGAACTTGGTTGGAAGTCTGACAGCGGCACCCCCGTCGGCCGGCACGCGGAGCGCCCCGCGATCTCCGGCCGAACCGGAAGAGGCTATCGTGAAGGCAGCTCTAGTACATTCTTCGCCAGAATGTTGCGCTGAATCTCGTTCGATCCCGCGTAAATGGTTGCCGGCCTGGACTGCAGGAACAGGCCGGCCGGGTTGAGCTCGCGATTCCCTTCCATTGGCCCGAACACACCACCGAACTCCCCGCTGATCTCCAGCATAAGCTCGGTGATCCGCTGATACAACTCGGTCTGATGAATCTTCAGCATCGACACGTCTGGTCCAAGCGGCACTCCGCGGCGCACCTGATCGACGAATTCCTGGTACAGTGTCTTGTGATCTTCCAGGTCGAGACGCAGCCGCGTGTAGCGATCCTGAAACAGATCGTCCTCCCAGACGCCGACCCGTTCCGCCAGCAATTTCAGCCGCGCAAGCGCATACGCGGATTGCCGCGGCGAGCCGGAACCGATGCGCTCGAACCCCAGCAGGTTCTTGGCCATCGACCAGCCCTGGTTGATGCGTCCCACCAAATTACCTTTTGGCACGCGCACATTGTCGAAGAACGTCTCGCAGAACTCCTCGCCCATATCGATATTGGGAATGGGCCGCACGGTAATGCCGGGCGTGTCCATCGGCACTAACAGGAAGCTGATCCCGTCCTGCTTCTTCGCCCGTTTGTCGGTTCGGACCAGCAAGAAAATCCAGTTGGCGTCCATCGCCAGCGAGGTCCATATCTTCTGCCCGTTGACCACCCATTCATCGCCATCGAGCACCGCCGACGTGCGCAGCGACGCCAGGTCTGAACCAGCGTTCGGTTCGCTGTAACCCTGGCACCAGATGTGCTCGCCGCTGAGGATCTTCGGCAGGAAGTAATTCTGTTGCTCAGTGGTGCCATGCCGAATCAGCAGCGGGCCGAGCATCGTCATGCCCATGTCGTTCAGCCTCGCGCAGCCGTGGCGTTCCTTCTCCTCCAGGAAGATAAGCTGCTTGCTGGCAGAGATGCCCATGCCACCAAACTCTTTCGGCCAGTTCGGACACAGCCACCCCTTGCGCGAGAGAATTCGGTACCAGACCTTGCTGTCCTTGTAGTGCAGTCGACGTGGCGGGTTGCGCAGGTCCGGCGGGTAGTTCTTCTCGATGAAGTTCCGCACAACCATCCGGAATTCATCGTCGGAGAGCTGATCCAGGTCCTCGTTATAAGCTGCGTCGCTCATAGCGGTCATCCTTATCGTTCACTGCGGGGGGTGCAGCCACAGAGCGATCTGCCGTGCGGCAAGTGGTGGACGTCACGACTTGCTCTATCACCAACGGGATCGTTTCGTCGTTGCATTGCCTGTATCAACACAGCGTTGCTTACCGGAACGGCGCGGGTTTGGCATCTCGGAACGGCGTGCCGGTTTCGGCTAGCTGCCGCAACAGTCGCGACGGCGCCCAGCGTTCACCGAACTGCTGGTGCCATGCGGCGATCTGATTGTAGACCTCGCGCACGCCGATGCCGTCTGCCCAGTACATCAGTCCACCCCGATAACGCGGGAAGCCGAAACCGTGCAGCCACATCACATCGATATCTGATGCCCGATATGCCTTCCCTTCCTCCAGAATACGGCACGCTTCGTTTACCGAGGAGAATAGCAGCCGGCGGAGGATTTCCTGATCGGTGAAGTTATGCTGCGGCACGCCCATTTCTCCGGCAACCTGCCTGATGATCGCAGCAACTTCCGTGTCGGGATGTGGCGTGCGGTCGCCTTTTTCATAGCGATACCATCCGGCACCGGTCTTCTGGCCGTAACGGCCCATTTCCACAAGTTTGTCGGCGATCGGCAGCTTGCGGTATTTGGGATCGGCCGCGGCGCGGCGCTTGCGGCCCTCGGCGCCGATATCGAGTCCGGCCAGGTCGCCCACAGCAAACGGCCCCATCGGATAGCCGAAATCCACCATTACCTTGTCAACCTGCTCCGGCAGGCAGCCTTGCTCCAGCAGGATCACCATCTCGCTGTTGAACGGCGCGCGCGAGCGATTCGCGACGAAACCGTCAGTGTTGCCCGCCATCGCGGAGATCTTGCCGATCCTGCGGCCCATTGCCATCGCGGTTGCGAGGGTCTGGGGCGACGCATTCGCCGGCCGCACCACTTCGAGCAGTTTCATCACATTGGCCGGAGAGAAGAAGTGGGTGCCGGCCACCTTGTCAGGCCGCTTTGTCTCCGCTGCGAGGGCGTCCATATCCAGCGCCGATGTGTTGGAGAACAACAGCGCGTCAGGGTTCATGACATGGTCGAGTCTGGCGAAGACGGGCTTCTTCACGTCCATGCGCTCGAACACCGCTTCTACGACGACATCGCAGTCCTTGATCTCGTCGTAGCCGCCGACGGGATGGATGCGCGCCAGTCGGCGTTCCATTTCATCGTGCGCCAGGCTGCCGCGTTTGACGGACGTCGCGTAGTTGGCACGGATACGCTCCATGCCACGGTCCAGCGCCTGCTCGTTCGCGTCCATGATCTTCACGTCGTAGCCGAAGTCGGCGAACGACATGGCGATGCCGCCGCCCATCGTGCCTGCGCCGATCACCGCTGGCGCATGAAAGTCGTGCGGCTTCACTTCGCCAAGGTCGGGCAGCTTCGCCACTTCGCGCTCGGCGAAGAACGCGTAGCGCAAAGCGCGGGCTTCGTCGGAGTTCTCCAATTCGTTGAACAGCTCGTTCTCACGCACAATTCCAGCGTCGAACGGCAGGGTGCACGAAGCTTCGACCGCCGCGATGCAGTGATACGGCGCCTTCTGGTTCCGGGCGCGGCGGGCAATCGATTTGCGCATCGTATCGAACATGCCCGGATCGTCCACCTGCACGGCATGGTCGCGCACGCGCGGCAGCGGGCGCCTGTCGGCAACGCGCCGGGCGAAGGCAATGGCGGAGGTGCGCAGATCGGTACCCTCCGGCAACACCTCATCCAGAATCCCGTAGCGCAGCGCTTCCGGGGCCGGCACGTGGCGGCCGGATGTGATCATTTCCAAAGCGACCTTCGGCCCGGCCAGCCGAGGCAGCCGTTGCGTGCCACCGCCGCCCGGCAGGATGCCGATCTGCACCTCCGGCAGCCCGACCTTCGCCGACGGCACCGCGATGCGGTAGTGGCAGGCCATGGCATTTTCCAATCCGCCGCCCAGCGCAAAGCCGTGGATCGCCGCGACCACCGGCTTCGGGCTCGCGTCCAGCACGTCGTAGGTGCGGCTGCCGATCGACGCGCGCTTGCGTCCTGTGCCGAAGCCACGGATATCGGCCCCGGCGATGAAGCTGCGGCCGGCGCCGATCAGCACCATGGCGCGAATGTCCGGATCGGCGTTGCCGCGGTTCAGTGCGTCGATGATTCCATCCGACACGCCGGGACCGAGGGCGTTCACCGGCGGATAATCAACCACGATGACGCCGATATCGCCTTCCTTTTCCAGGCGGACGGGGGAGGATTCGCTCACGTGTGTTTCCTTGGCATGGTTGGCAGCGAGAATACGGAGCATGCACCGGGGCGTCCATGGCAACACCGGATCACGGTGTAACGCCGGCGATGCCTGGTTAATGTTGCGGTGCGATTTCAGGCAGACGCAACATCGGGTCCCAGATGCCGACGATTGTGCCGAGCGATCAGTCGGAATTTGGCGACGCCCGGCGGTATGAGCTTGTCGGCGGCGCGATCGTCGCCGAGGGAGCGCCCGGCCCCGAACGCGGCCTCATCGTCAGCGACGTCACCGCCATGATCAGAACCCGACCGTGGAGCAATCGTGAGCATCGGTTTGAGATCGGCGGTGGCGCCGCGCCCAGACACGAGCCGGGCGACAGAGCGCAGGTCTGATCTTACCGCTCGATGTCGGAATCGGCGTCGCCCGTTGTTCGGTGCCGAGTCGTCCTCATGGGCCCGGCAGAGTCGCCACCAGGCGAAACGCGCTTCAATCGTCAATTCGTCGGAGATGCACCGACGTCTGTTGCGATCTTTCAAGCCGAGATGCTGACTGACATCGACCGCCGCCAGGAAGCCGTGTGGGTGTTCGAACGGGTTGCCGCACCAGACGCGGACCGGCGCCCAGCGGTGCCGGCATCTCCTCTGTGCTGGCTGCGCTCTCAGGCCTGCTTCAGTTCGACGACGATCGCTTGGCGGCCGTTACACCGCGCCCATGCGCCGCAATTCGCTGCTGAGGTGTTGCACCGCTTTTGCGCCGAATGCCACGTAGAGCCGCCGAGCCACCAGCACGGCCAGCCAGTCCGGCCGGCGTCGCAGTACGCCTTCCGCGACCAGCTTGTCCGCTTCGTCAGCGATCGCGTCATTGATTCGGTCCAGCACGTCGTCGGCCAACTCCTGCCCGGCGAATAGCTTGACCCGCGCGTTCAGCCGAGCGGTGGCCAGCACTTCGCGGTCACTGACCTTGGCCTCGGTCTCGAACAAGAGCTTATGGAGATCCGCCGTCATCGGATGTCCGCGCTCACCGGGATCGAATCGCGCGGGACCAGGGATAAGCAATCGGCGGGCGCGGTTCGTCGGACATGGCAGAGGCTCCTCGGATTCGCTCGCCGGAAGCGTAGATCGGGCGGGAAAGCCGAAGCAACCGGCCTCTCCCGCGTTCCAATCCTTCGCCCCGCATGCTAATCGCCGGCCGACCCCAAGGAACGCCTCGCCCGATGGCAGTCACCCGCCTATTTCGGTCCAGTCCCGCCGCGGCACCGCTTGCCGGAACCATCGCGGCGCCCGGCGATAAGTCGATCAGCCACCGCGCACTGATGTTCGGCGCTCTGGCGGTGGGAGAAACCCGCATCACCGGCCTCCTCACCGGGGAAGACGTACTACGCACCGCAGCGGCCATGCGCGCGCTGGGCGCCGAGGTGGCCCAGGATCCCGACGGCACATGGCAGGTTGCCGGTCGCGGCATCGGCGGCCTCGTGGAACCGGACGACGTGCTGGACATGGGCAACTCCGGCACCGCTGCCCGGCTGCTCTGCGGCATCCTGGCCAGCCACCCGATCTTCGCAGTCATGACCGGCGACGCCAGCCTGCGCCGCCGCCCGATGCGACGCGTCACTGAACCGCTCACCGCCTGCGGCGCTGTCTTCACCACACGCGAAGGAGGCCGCCTTCCGCTGACCGTGCAGGGGGCCGTCTACCCCATATCGTTGGAGTACCGCGTGCCGGTGCCGTCGGCGCAGGTCAAATCGGCCTGTCTGCTGTGTGGCCTCAACGCGCCGGGCATCACGCGTATCGAGGAACCCGAAGCGACGCGTGACCACACCGAGAACATGCTCCGCCATTTTGGTGCCACCATCGCCGTGGAGAAAGCTGGGCGGGGACGCATCATCGAACTATCGGGCCAACCGGAATTGTCGGCCGCCGACGTCGCAGTACCCGGTGATCCGTCCTCGGCGGCTTTCCTGGTGGCCGCGGCACTGCTCGTGCCCGGATCGTGCCTGACCATTCCGGCGGTGGGGCTGAACCCGACTCGCTGTGGCTTGTTTCTCACGCTGGACGAAATGGGTGCCAATGTGGTGGTGGAAAACCGTCGCATTGAGGGTGGCGAGCCGGTCGGCGACCTGATCGTCACGCACGGCCCGCTGCGTGGCGTCGATGTGCCGTGGGAACGGGCGCCGTTTATGATCGACGAGTACCCGGTGCTGGCCGTCATCGCCGCATTTGCGAACGGTACCACACGCATGCGCGGCCTGAAGGAACTGCGGGTGAAGGAAAGCGACCGCGTCGCCGCCACGGCCGCACTGCTCGCGGCCAACGGCGCGCGCGTCGATGTGGAGGGCGACGATCTGATCGTGCATGGCACCGGCGGACCGCCGCAGGGTGGCGGCATGGTCACCACACACATGGATCACCGCATCGCGATGGCAGCGCTGGTGCTCGGCGCCGCGACGCAGCAGCCCGTCACTGTCGACGACGCTTCATTGATCGACACCAGTTTTCCACGCTTTGTCGAGCTTATGAACCGCGCGGGTGGCGCGCTGGCTCCAGCGTGACCGCGCGACCGGTGATCGCCATCGACGGTCCGGGCGCGGCCGGCAAGGGTACGCTGGCGCAGCGCATCGCAGCGGCGCTGGGCCTGCCGTATCTCGACACCGGCATGCTGTATCGAGCGGTCGGCCGGCGCGTGTTGGACGCCGGTGGGGATCCGGCAGATCCGGTCGCCGCAGAAGGCGCGGCGCGCATGCTGTGTGCAGACGACCTGAACCGACCTGATCTGCGCGGACCGGAAGCCGACGCCGCGGCCGCGGCTGTTGCGGCAATTCGCGGCGTGCGCACTGCGCTGCTCGATTTCCAGCGCAACTTCGGAATGCAAACAGGTGCGGTGCTGGATGGTCGCGACATTGGCACGGTCATTTTCCCGAACGCACCGGTGAAACTCTACGTGACCGCCAACCTGAAGCAACGCGCGCACCGCCGCTGGCTGGAACTGAAAGCGCGCGGAGTGACTGCCGATCCGGCCGTCGTCGCGGCCGAGCTGCTGGCTCGTGACACGCGCGACGCTCCGAATATGCGACGAGCGGACGACGCGGTGGAGATCGACACGAGCACGTTGGATGCCGAGGCCGTGTTCCGGAAAGCCATGGCGGTCATTAGCCAGCGCCTTGGGTTGCCGCGAAGCTAGGATTGGCATTGGCGAGGCGCGCGACGACGACGCAATGTCCGGCGAGAGACCACTCCATCGGTGGGTGCCTGAAACGGTGGAACAATTTTTTTCGATGACCCGCCGAAGACCGGCAGTCGAGACGTTGTCACCCAGGGCGGTTGCCGACAAGCCGGGTGGGGAACTCGCAATGATGCCAGGCGTCGGCATGAAAACGTTGCTGATCGTGTTCCACTCGCTGACCGGCGGCACGCAACAGATGGCGGAAGCGGCCGCACGTGGTGCGCGATCCGAGGCAGGCGTGTTCGTACGACTGCTGACGGCCAGTGAGGCGGGAGGTGACGATGTGCTGGCTGCCGACGGCTATATCTTCGCCACGCCGGAGAATCTCGCGGCGCTGGCCGGCCGCATGAAGGACTTCTTCGACCGCGCCTATTATCCGGCGCTGGAACGCATCAACGGCCGACCCTATGCATCGTTGATCTGCGCCGGCAGTGACGGCATGAACGCCGCGCGGCAGATCGTCCGCATTGCCACCGGCTGGCGGCTGCGCGCCATCGCCGAGCCGATCATTGTCTGCACACATGCGCAGACGCCCGAGGCGATCCTTCGGCCGAAGACGATTGCGTCGGTTGATCTTGCACGTTGCGCGGAGGTCGGTGCGGCGATGGCCACAGGGCTGGCAGCCGGAATTTTCTGAAGACCTCGTCCCGACAGCAGAGCGAGGCGCCACCCGACGTCTGCCGCGCAGCGAGGGAGAGATTTGTCAGTCGGCAGCGAGGCGCATCTCCGCCGTCATCGGGCGCAGCCAGACCGCGGTGTCATGGAATACCGCGCCGCCGCCCGGCCAGCCGGGATCGTCGCTGGTGAGCGCGTTGATGCCGATGCCACCTTCGAACGCTGCGCTGGGCCAGATGCTCTCCGAAATCAGCACGCCCGGCTGCAGGCCCTCGACAATGCGCGCGTGCAGCACCACCTCGCCGCGGTCGTTGCCAAGCTTCACCTTGTCGCCGTCGGCGATTCCGAGCCGTTCAGCGTCATTGGCGTGCAACATCACCATCGGCCGGCCCTCGCGCTTCCGACTGGATGCCATCTCGGTGAAACTGGTGTTGAGATAACTGCGCGACGGCGAGGTCATCAGCCGGAACGGCCGCTCCGGCACCACGTCGTCGATCGACGCCATATGGTCTGGCAGGCGGGGCATGATGCCGCGCCTGTCGCCCAATACCTTCCAATCGGGCGCGAAATGGAAGCGCTTGTCGTGCGTTTCGAAGCCGGTGAGGAAGTGCGCGTCCTCGAAGGAACGGGCGCCGTCAACCCAGCGATCGCGCAGCACCGTCTCGGCGTCCGGCCAGCCGGAGGCGCGCAGTGTGGCGTCGATCATCTGCATCGCGGTCATGTCGAATCCGGGATGTTTAGCACCGAGCCGCGACGCCAGGGCTTGCAGCGTCTCGTGGTTGGAACGGCATTCGCCGGGCGGGTCGATCAGCTTCTGCCCGATCTGGATGTGGGTGTGGCCACCGGCCTGGTAGAGATCGTCATGCTCGAGGAACATCGTCGCCGGCAGCACGATGTCGGACCAGCGCGCCGTCTCGGTCATGAACTGCTCGTGCGTGGCAACGAACAGATCGGGGCGAGAAAAGCCGCGGCGGACGCGGTTGCTGTCAGGACAAACCGTGAGAGGGTTCTGGTTCTGAATCAGCAAACCGTGCACCTGCGGCCCGTCGCCAAGCTCGGTGCGGTCGCCGGTCAGTATGCTGCCGATACGGCTCATGTCCATTTCGCGGATCAGCAGGTTGCGGGCGTCGAGGCCCTCGATCAGCGTCTTGTCCCAGTGATACATGCCGCGGTTGGACCACAGCGCGCCCCCACCTTCGTACTGCCAGGCCCCGGTCACCGTCGGCAGGCAGCTCACCGCGTGCATGTTGGCGGAGCCATTGCGGCTGCGCGCGAAGCCATAGCCGGCGCGTATGAAGCTGCGCTGCGTGGTGCCATAGAGGCGGGCGAATTCCTCGATCTGCGCCACCGGCAGACCAGTGATTGCCGCCGCCCATGCCGGGCCACGTGATCGCAGATGTGCCTCCAGTTCGGCCGGACAGTCAGCGTAGTGCGCCATGTAGGCCCGGTCGGCGTAGCCATCGCGGAATGCCACGTGCATCACGGCGCAGGCGAGCGCGCCGTCGGTGCCAGGACGCGGCGCAAGATGGATGTCGGCCACCGCCGCGGTCGGCGAGCGATACGGGTCCACCACGACAAATGTGGCCCCCCGTTGCTTCCGGGCCCGGGTGACGTGCGTCATGACGTTAACCTGGGTGGCGACCGGATTACCGCCCCACATCACGATCAGGTCCGACTTCGCCATCTCGCGCGGATCGACGCCGCGGCTCTGGCCGACGCCGGCCCACCAGCCGACCTCAGCCAGCGTGGTGCAGATCGTCAGCTTCTGACGGGAGTATTTCATCACGTGCCGCAGCCGGTTGATGCCGTCACGCTGCACCAGGCCCATCGTGCCGGCGTAGTAAAACGGCCAGACCGCTTCCGCGCCGTGCTTGGCGGCGATGCCGGTGAAGGCACCGGCGATACGGTCGAGTGCTTCATCCCAGGAGATGCGGCGGAACTGGGTCGAGCCGCGCGGTCCGATGCGGAGCAAGGGATGGGTCAGGCGGTCGGGGTGATGGATGCGCTCGGCATAGCGCGCGACTTTGGTGCAGACCACCCCGGCGGTGTAGGTGTTGGCCGCTGCGCCGTGCACGACGCCAATGCGGGTGTTGTTGAGGACCTCCACCTCGAGGGCGCAGGTGGAGGGGCAGTCGTGCGGACAGACGGAATGGCGGGTCGTGCAGGATTCTGTCATGGCGGCGCGCAGGGTAATGCCGAGGCCCGGGTTGTCCAACCTTTCCACCCGGCATTGCGCGAATTAGAGCGGCGAAGCAATCTTCTTCGGGCGATTGCGTCGGCCCTTGCGGGTCTCGTAGTGACACGACATGACGGAGTCCACTCATGCCCGACACATTCGACGGCGGCTGCGCATGCGGGGCGGTGCGTTACCGGATGCAGGCGCGACCAATGTTCGTGCATTGCTGCCACTGCAAGGACTGCCAGCGGCAGACCGGCACCGCGTTCGTGCTCAATGCGCTGATTGAGACCGACCGCGTCGCGCTGCTGTCGGGCGAACCGCAGCCGTTCGCCATGCCGACCGATAGCGGCCGCCCGCATCGTGTTTTCCGCTGCACTACCTGTGGCACCGCGGTGTGGAGCGAATACGGCGGCGTGGCAAAACTGCGCTTCGTCCGCCTTGGCACGCTGGATGAGCCATCGGCGCTGACGCCGGATGTACACATCTATACGCGCTCGAAGCTGCCCTGGGTGACGCTCCCCGCGGGGGTACCGGAATTCGCGGCCTATTACGATTCGCGCAAGCTCTGGCCGGCCGAGAGCCTGAAACGACGGCAGGCGATCTTCGGGTGACCGTTCCGGGATTCCGTAAACTTGCGTCGCCGACACCGAGGCACGCGCGACGCCCGGTTGGCTGAGCGCAAACATGCGAAACGCACGCGGCGTGCGGCAGCAGAATGCACCGGCCGCTGGGGTGACTCAGGCAAGGTCTGCCACGTCGGCCACGTGCACCCAAGGGTGTCCAGACTTCGTGAGGCACCCGGTGATGCGGCGACGGAGACCAGGGAGCAACTGCCGCGTCAGCGCTGTCGGACAGGTGTCAAAGTCGATTGTGATGCGGGCGAAGCGGCAATTCAATTGTGGTGCCGTGCAGCTTGTGTGGTGCCGTGCAGCTTGCCACCGTCGTTCGAGCCTGCGAACCAGCAAGCGCTGTCGCCGCCAGCCTGATAGGGCTCAGGCACCGTCCTGGCGATGGTCTCAACCTTGATCACTCCTCCCTGATTCCCGCTGCCACCACGGCCGCGATGGGCAACGCCAGCTCTCCCGCATCGCGGTACCCTGCCGCGTTCTCCTCGATATCGGCGACAATCGCCGCGAGTACCCCCTTTCTTTGTCCCTCGATCATCGCCGCCATTCGTGCTGTTCCCGCCTGGAGCGCTGCCACCAGCGCCGCTGCGTCCGCATGGCGCCAGACCCGGTGCTCCAGCCATGCGTCAACCTTGGCAAACCCCGCGGCGGCCAGCGCGCCCAGGCAATCCTTGGTCGTCCCGAACCCGCCCCCCGGTACCGGCGCGTCCGAAGCCGCCGGATCGCCGCAGCGCCGCACTGCGTCGAACACCAGTTTCCACGCGATGTTCTCCGCGTGTCCGGCCCAGAAGGTGAAAGCCACGCGCCCGCCGGGCCGCACCACCCGCCGCGCCTCGGCCAGGGCCAGCGCCGGACGCGGCAGGTGGTGCAACCCGAAGTTCGACACCACCGCGTCGAAGTCGGCGTCCGGCAGCGGTACCGCCTCCGCGTCGCCGTGCACAAACTGCACCGAGGGATGCGTCGCGCGCGCCTCAGCCAGCATCGCGGCGGAGAAATCCACTCCGCAGACCACGGCGCCGCGCGCGGTGGCCATCCCCGCCACGACGCCCGGCCCACACGCCAGATCGAGCACCTGCGTGCCCGCTCCTACGCCTGCCGAATCCAACATCGCGTCGCAGAAGAGCTGCGTCGCCACGCCGAATGACGCGGCATAGGCAGAAGCCGCACGTTCCCAGCGTGCATGCTCGAACGCCCGGATTGCCTCAGGATCCATGCCGCACGGTCTCCTCCTTGATCGTCGCCGCCCCCGTTTCGCCTGCGGGCACGGACGTCCATTCAACGCCAGTTGCACCTGAACACACGCAAATTGGACGAGCCACCTGCCGGGCCACGGAACAAATACCAGAACCACGTGAGTGTTGTCCGAACCGGCCCGTGTCCCGGCATATCGGTGCGCATCCGCGGTTGAGCCGTCGTCGAGATCCGACCCGACGCGCGAGGCCGGCGTGTTCGATGCAAACCCTCGCTCAAGGAACGAGGCCCCAAATGCGATTGCCCTGGCGCCCGCACTGACCGGGCCGCTGATGCACCCACCGATGGTCGACGCCATAGGCACCATCACCACGGGGTCGGAATGCGAGCAACACGCCGCCGAGGCCATTGTGGCCAGTCGCTCTCGCGACGCGTCCGATGGCATCGGGTCGGCGTCGCCTTGTTCTGGAAGTCGGACTTCGCGCGCAGTGAATTGTTGGCATCAGCGCGAGACGCCGACGCCACGGACGGTCACGAGGAGTATCTCGCGATTGACGCGGTCGAGACGGAGATGCGCGGCGAGTCGGTCCGCAACGCACCGGGATGAAGGAACCCGTGCCCGCTTCGTACCCCGCCCGCAGATGACGCCGGCGCCCTCGACCGTCAAGGACAATCAGGCAGCGCCTAGGGCTTTGACGATCGTTCGGCCTCGATGGCAGGACGTCCTCCCCGCGATGCCGCAGCCTGTTGCATCCGCCGACGGCGGCGCTACACAGGCCGCACGCATAAAAAGGAGAGGGAAGCTCATGGACACCATTGTCGCCCAGTCCGACACCGCGGTCGACGCTGCCTGGCAGGCCCGCATCGACCTCGCCGCCGTCTATCGCCTCTGCGCGCATTACGGCTGGGGGGACGTGATCTTCAACCACGCCGCCATGCGCTCGCCCACGAATCCGCGCTGCTTCCTGATCAAGCGCCACGAGCTGCTCTACACGGAGGTCACCGCATCGAACCTCGTGGAAGTCAGCATGGACGACGATCTGGACGAGCGTTCCGGCGTCAACCGCCCCGGGTTCACGCTGCACTCCGGTGTGCTGCGCGCCCGGCCCGACGTGATATGCAGCGTGCACGTGCACCCGGACGAGGGGGTGGCGATCTCCGGCCTGAAGCACGGGCTGCGCATGCTGTGCCAGGACTCGATGCGGTTCTACCGTCGTGTCGGCTACCACGATTACGAAGGCATCACGGACAGCTTCGACGAACGCGAGCGCATCACCAAGGCGCTCGGCGACAACCGGGTGCTGGTCATGCGCAACCATGGCATCACCACGGTTGGCAGCTCAGCGCGCGAGGCATTCGACCTGATGAAGAACTTCGTACGCGCGGCGAAGATCCAGCTGATGATGGAGGCGACCGGCGCCAAACTCGTGGAGATCCCTGCCAGCGTGGCCAAGCATGTCGCGTCGCAGTATCAAGGTCATGACAAAGGACGGGCATCGGCCGAATGGCCCGCCTATCTTCGCATGCTTGATCAGATCGACGCGAGCTACCGCAGCTGATCTTTGCGTTGAGGTTGGTGCATGAGCCTGCGGTGGACACTACGCACCGCGCGCCTTGTGCTGACGCCGGTGAACGGATCCGACCTACCGGACCTTGTCGCGATCAAGGCCGATCCGCGCGTGTTTGCGGTCATGCTGGGCGGCGTACGCAGTGTCGCGGAGACACATGAGGAACTCGCGCAGGACGTGCAGGCCTGGGGTGCCAACGGCTTCGGCATGTGGTCGCTGCGCGAAGCTGAGAGTTTCGTGGGCATCGCGGGGTTGGAAACCCGGCCAGACGGACGCGGGGTGGCGCTGCGTTTCGCACTATGGCCCGAGGCGCAGGGCCGCGGCCTGGCGCGCGAAGCCGCCGCCACCGCACTGCGGTTCGGGCATGATGACGCGGGCCTTGCACGGATTATCGCCGTGGCACGCGCGAGCAATTTTGGGTCGCGCATGGTGCTGGGCGGGATCGGAATGACCGAGTGCGGCGGCTTCATACAGGCGGGATGGGATATGGTCATGTACGAAAGTACGAAGGCCGAACACCTGTCCCAGCTTGGGCGGGGTTGAGCCATGCATTGGATTAATGCGCCGCCCGGCGGCGGCTGCGGTGCCATCCGCACATACGATCGAAACCGTGCAGGGTCGGCAGCTGAAGGTTCCTCACCGGTGAGGAGGCAACGCGCCTTGATCTTTCCCGCGCGGCGGGAGAGGTGCTCTGGGCTATGACCCGTTCCGCGCGTTCTGTGCCACCTGACGCTGCATCGCACTGATCAACGCATCGATGCTGTCGCTATTATGTGTCAGAAACGACCCATAGTCATTTCGCTGCGTCAGTCGTAGTGACGTGCCTTCCGCAATCACGTCGACAATCTTCGGGTTGGTGGTTGGATTGGCGATCACCCATCCCACGTTGGTCGGCGGCTGGTTCGGGCGCAGCACTGTTGTATCGACCTGCACGCCACCCTGGCCTGGGACGGCGCGATTCACGGTAAAGCGCACACCTTCATATTCGCCGAGCTTGGCGCTGATGTTATTCACCAGCACCTGATGGAACGTCTCCATGTAACGCTGCCTCTGCTCCGGAGTGGCGACACGCCAGAATCGGCCGAGGGCGAACTCCGCGACGTATGGCACGTCTACCGTGCGGTCCATGATCTGCGCCAGCGCCACGCGTTTCTGGGCATTGTCTCCAGGACCATTGATCACACCGACCAGCGCGTCGCCTGTCTGCTTCACGAACGCGACGGCCCGATCTATTGCGGCATCGGCGCGCGCACCTCCGAGCGCGGCGGTGCCAGCAATGCCGGCGGTTATCGACAGCAGGGAACGGCGATGCAGCATGCTTGGTCTCGTTGTCTTCGGATCAGTGGGTGGCCGAGGGCTGTGGGAACCACACTGGGACAGTGGCCCGGTTGTCATTCTTCATTTCGTCGATCTGTGACTTCCGGTGCTGACGGTACAGACTGCGGAAGGTGGCGTATGGATCCAGTGCCGATTTCTTGATCGAGTCTATCGTGCCAATCAGACGCGAGCGCGCGTCAAGCGCCGTCAGCCCCCACTTGACGTAGCCCAAGTCGCTGACCACCGCGCCCTGCCCTATCCAGAACCATGGGTCGGCTACGATATCGACGCCGAAGCCGAAGAAGTCGCGCGGATCGCTCGGCCCTAGTACCGGCAGATACAGATATGGCCCGGCATCCACGCCCCAGCCCGCCAACGTCATGCCGAAATCTGCGTCGTGGTTCGGATAGCCCCAGCCTGTTGCGACGTCAAAAAAGCCCAGACCGCCGACCGTGGTGTTGATCAGGAAGCGCATCGTTGTGTCACCGGCACGGCGCGGCTTGCCCTGCAGCATGTCGTTGCTGAGCTGCACGGGGGTACCAAGGTTCGTCAGTATGTTGTGGATGCCTGTACGCACCGGCTGGGGCACCACATGGCTATAAGCGACGGCGGCCGGACGCAACGCGTAGGTATCCAGTGCGTCGTTCACCTTATAAAAGAACCGGTTGGTCGGCTCGAGCGGATCGTTGGTTTGGATGAAGTCGGCCAGCGCGTCCGGATCGCTGGCCGGCGGCCGTTGAGCGCAGGCAGCCAAACAGGCGGCCAGCAGCGAAGCAAGCAGCGGCAGCGTGATCCAGCGACGAACAGGAGCGCGCATCAGGTTCCCCGGAACGAGGTGGACGGGACGAGATCGCTCCCCCCAAGCAGAGCGGACGGCAGACGGTTGGGAACCCTGTCGGCCACGACCACGGACCAGCGGTCTCGCTGGGCGCTTCTAGCATGGGCCCCGCCGCCGGCAATGGAACGATGGCACAGTCGCGTGCAAAGCGGAATGGCCCCACATTTTCTTGCTTTGCCGGCGGAAAACGGTGATGCAGACGTCATGGACACCTCACCTCCGACCCTCGAACGCTGGCTCACGGGCCCGCGCATCTCTGCACTGCCCGTGCGCGGCGCCGGGACTAAACCTCCCGCGCTGTCGTTCGAATTCATGCCGCCCAAGACCGAGACGATGGAGCACCAGCTCTGGACCTGCATCCGCCGGCTCGAGCCGCTGCGGCCACGATTCGTGTCGGTGACGTACGGCGCGGGCGGTAGCACCCAGGCCCGTACTCACGCGACTGTGACGCGGATTGTACGCGACACCGGGCTGGTGCCCGCAGCGCACCTCACCTGCGTGGGCGCCAGTCGTGCCGACGTGGACGCGATTGCGCACAGCTATTGGGAGGCGGGCGTGCGTCACATCGTCGCGCTGCGGGGCGATGCGCCAGCGGGCGAGACCTATGCGCCGCACCCGGAGGGCTATCCGTTCGCGACGGATCTGGTGGCGGGACTGAAGCGCGTGGCGCCGTTTGAGATCTCGGTCGCGGCCTACCCCGAAAAACATCCGCAGGCGGCGTCGCACGTAGCCGACCTGGAGAATCTGAAACGAAAGCTGGACGCTGGGGCAAGCCGGGCGATCACCAATTTCTTCTTCGACACCTCGGTTTACTTGCGGTTCCTCGATTTGTGCCTGGCGGCCGGGATCACCGCGCCGATCGTGCCGGGGATCATGCCGGTGACCAACCTGGCGGGATTGCGGCGGATGGCTTCGATGTCGGGGATCAGCATTCCCGACTGGCTGATGCATATGTTCGACGGTCTCGACGAGGACCTGGAAACGCGACGCATGGTGGCGGCGGTGGTGGCGGCGGAGCAAGTCCGGCTGCTGCAGGCAAACGGGGTGGACGAGTTCCACTTCTACACGCTGAACCGGCCCGACCTCACATATGCAATCGCGCATATCCTGGGCGTGCGGGCGGAGCTCGGCTGACCGCGCTCACACCACGCGGGCAATGCTGCGCTCGGCGCCGTCTTGCTGGAATCGTTCCTCGGCCCGTCGAGGCATTCGTCTTGTCGAAGGATGTCACACCTCACAATATTGACGGCGGTTCGGACGAGCCAGATGAATGCTGGGCCTGACTGCCACGACCAAGGCCTGAGTCTGCAATCTCGTCCAGACGGACGGACACGAATGCAGCGATCGAAACCGCCAAACCATTGTCACGCCTGACGCAGTGCACCGGCTCGATGAGATCCGGCCGTCGTGGTGGCTCTGGCCCCCCTCCTGCCTCACCGCTATCCTCCCCGATCACCGCGCGATTCGCCGTCGCATGACCGACTACCTCGCCCGCCTCAACTCGGAGCAACGCGACGCTGTCCAGACCCTGGACGGTCCCTTGCTGGTGCTCGCCGGCGCCGGCACCGGCAAGACGCGGGTGCTGACCACCCGCTTCGCGCATATCCTTCTGAGTGGGCGCGCGTCACCCGGCCAGGTGCTGGCGGTCACCTTCACCAACAAAGCCGCGCGCGAGATGCGCGAGCGCGTGAGCGCTATCCTGGGCCGCCCGGTGGAGGGGCTTTGGCTGGGCACGTTCCACGCGCTTTGCGCGCGCATGCTGCGTCGTCACGCCGGGCTGGCGGGCCTGTCGGCAAACTTTACGATCCTCGACAGCGACGACCAGCTGCGCCTGCTGAGACAGATCATGGACGCCGAGCGGCTTGACACCAAGCGATGGGCGCCGCCGGCACTGATGGCCGTGATCCAGCGCTGGAAAGACCGCGGCCTGACGCCGGGCCGCATCACAGCCAGCGACGATACCGATTTTGCCGCCGGCCGCGCTCGCGTGCTGTATGCCGCCTACCAGGAGCGGCTGCGCGCGCTGAATGCCGCCGATTTCGGCGATCTGCTGCTGCACATGACCGACATACTGCGGTCACATAACGACGTGCTGGCGCAGTACCACCGCATGTTCCGTTACGTTCTGGTGGACGAATACCAGGACACCAACCTTGTCCAGTACCTCTGGCTGCGCCTCCTGGCGCAGGGCCACCGCAACATCTGCTGTGTGGGAGACGACGACCAGTCGATCTACTCGTGGCGTGGCGCTGAGGTAGAGAACATCCTGCGCTTCGAGAAGGACTTCGAAGGCGCGAAGATCATCCGGCTGGAGGCCAACTACCGTTCCACGGCACCGATCCTCGCCGCGGCCTCCGGCCTGATCGCGCACAACGAGAGCCGGCTGGGCAAAACGTTGCGCCCTGGCCGCGACGACGCCCAAACCGGCGAAGCCGTGACTGTCGTCGGCCTGTGGGATTCTGACGAAGAAGCGCGCATGGTCGGCGAGCGCGTCGAGGCGTTGCGCCGCGACGGCCACCCGCTGGGCGAGATGGCGATCCTGGTGCGCGCCGGGTTTCAGACCCGCGCGTTCGAGGAGCGGCTCATCCTGATAGGCGTGCCCTATCGCGTGATCGGCGGCCTGCGATTCTACGAACGGCAAGAGATTCGCGACGCTGTCGCCTACATGCGCGCGACGCTTCAGCCGGCCGATGATCTGGCGTTCGAGCGGATCGTCAACGTGCCGCGGCGCGGCGTTGGCGAGGCGGCGCTGCGCGCGTTGCACGAGACTGCACGCGCGGAAGGGCTGCCACTCGCTGCCGCGGCGCAAAACCTGATCGACGCCGGTGGGCTGCGCGGCAGGGTGAAAGAGAGCATGGGCGAACTGCTCCGCGGTTTCGCCCGCTGGCGCGAGATGGCGGACCGTGACGGCCATGTCGTCGCCACCGCCACGATGCTGGATGAAAGCGGCTACATGGAAATGTGGAAGCAGGACAAGTCGCCCGAAGCGCCGGGCCGGCTCGACAACCTGAAGGAGCTGGTGCGCGCGCTGTCGGAGTTCGAGACGCTGGCGGGGTTCCTCGACCACGTCTCGCTGGTGATGGAGAACGACGAGGACGCAGCCGGCGATCGCGTCTCGCTGATGACGCTGCACGCGGCGAAAGGACTGGAGTTCGACACTGTGTTTCTGCCCGGCTGGGAAGAGGGCGTCTTCCCCAACCAGCGGGCACTGGACGAGGGCGGGGTAAAATCGCTGGAGGAGGAGAGGCGTCTGGCTTATGTCGGCCTGACCCGGGCACGGCGGCGCGCAATCGTCAGCCATGCAGCGAACCGGCGGATCTACGCGAACTGGCAGACGAGCATCCCGAGCCGGTTCATCGACGAGCTGCCATCAGAACATGTGACGCAGGAGGGATCGGCGGCCCTGGCGCGGGACGCGCGGATCGCGACGGCGACCAGCTTCCCGTCGCAGTTCCCACTGGTGGCGCGACGCGTACGGACGGTGGAAGTGTGGGAGCAGCCGGTACGGCCTGCGCGGTCGGAGGCGATCCCGGTGGGCGCGCGGGTGTTCCACCAGAAGTTCGGCTACGGCACTGTGCGGGCGGCAGAGGACGACCGGCTGGACATCGCGTTCGACAAGGCGGGGGAGAAGCGGGTGCTGGATCGATTTGTCGAGAGAGCGTAGGCACATCCCTCGCGTGGCGTGATCTCGTCCAGCTCATCGCTTGCCGCGGTTAGGCAGCGAACAGCCTCGCTTCCTCCGGTGCCGGCGCGGCGCCCAGGATCCCACGAATCAAACAGGATCACACGGAGCTGGCGTGCGCAGTATGTGACTTCGACCGCTGCGCTCTACGCGGCAATACCACGTCGGACAGGGGCTTGGACGAACATCGCACCCGTTTGAGGGGACATAACCAGGCACACCATCCGCGCCCACCGCCCAATGGCGCGACGGCCGCTGTACTACTCCGCGCCCCATCCCCCGTCGATCACCAGGCACGCGCCGGTCATGAACGCTGATGCATCGGACGCCAGGAAGACCACGCCTCCCGCCATGTCCCGCGGTGTGGCGAACCGCCCGAGCGGCGTGCGATCCAGCAGGCGCTTGCCGTGCACGTCATGCTCCAAGAGCCCATGCGTCAGCTCCGTATCGACCCAACCCGGGGCCAATGTGTTCACCCGCACGCCGCGCTTGGCCCAATCCAGCGCCAGCGCTTTGGTCAACATCTCGACGCCACCCTTCGACGCACAGTACGGCACCGACCGCGGCAAACCCCCATGCCCCGCCACGGAACTCACGTTGATGACTGAACCACCCGCACCCATCGCACCGCCGAGATGCTTGCAGCACAAGAACACGCCAGTCAGGTTCACGTCGATGATGTTCTGCCAGTCTTCCAGGCTGGTGCGGTCGATGCCGCGGAAGATCGGGTTGACGCCGGCGTTATTCACCAGCACGTCGATGTGTCCGCAGCGTGCCAATATCACCTCGCGCAATGCCAGCACGTCGGGCTCTTGCGACACGTCCGCAACCTGAACCATGCTTTGATCGCCGATAGCCGCGGCCGCGTCTTCCAGTGTTGCGTGCGTTCGGCCGACCAGCACGACGAAACCCCCGTGACGACCCAGTGCTTCCGCCATGGCACGCCCGATGCCGCGACCGCCCCCGGTGACGACGCAGACCTTGCCGGTCAGGTCGAACTCCTTGCTCACCAGTTCGCTCCCTGCCGCGCGATGCGTTGCGCCAGCGACCAGCGGTGCACTTCCGAGGGGCCGTCGTAGATGCGGAAGGCGCGCACTTCGCGGAAGAGGCGCTCGACCAGCGTTTCGCCGGTGACGCCCTGGCCGCCGAGCACCTGCACACAACGATCGACCACACGCCAAATCGCCTCGGAGCACACGACCTTGGCAATCGAGGATTCGGTGGTGCCGCGCGCACCCTGATCCAGCAGCCAGGCGGTATGCCAGATCGCCAGGCGGCTCATGCGAATGTCGATCTCATTGTCGGCAAGCATGAAGCCGACGCCTTCGTGGTTCACCAGTTTCGCGCCAAACGTTTCGCGCTCCCGGGCATAAGCCGTGGCGATGTCGTGTGCGCGCCGCGCCGCGCCGAGCCAGCGCATGCAGTGCGTCAGCCGCGCCGGCGCCAACCGCACCTGCGCGTAGCGGAAACCCTTGCCCGGTTCCCCGAGCACGTCGGAGGCGGGGACGCGCAGACCGTCGAACTTCACGACCGCATGGCCGCCGGCGAAGGCCTGATCGAGGCTCTCCATCGTGCGGACGATCTCGATGCCGGGCTGGTCCATGTCGGCGAGGAACATCGTCGCGGCGCCATCCTCGCCTCTTGCCATGATGATCGCAAAAGCTGCGCCATCCGCACCTGTGATGAACCACTTGGTGCCGCTGATCAGCCAGTGATTGCCGTCCTTCACTGCCGTTGTGTTGATCGCGGAGGGGTCGGAACCTGCGCCGGGCGCCGGTTCGGTCATGCAGAAGCAGGAACGTATCGCGCCGCTCGCCAGCGGGGCCAGCCAGCGCTCCTTCTGTTCGCGGGTAGCGACGGCTTCCAGTAGATGCATATTGCCTTCATCGGGTGCGAAGATATGCATCGCGACGGGCCCAAGCAGGGAATAGCCGGATTCCTCGAAGGCGATGGCCTTGCCGACATGGTCGAGACCGAGGCCGCCGTATTCTGGTGACACGTGCGGCGCGAGCAAGCCGGCCTCGCGACCAAGGGCCACGAGCTCGCGGCGGAATTCTTCCGTCGGGCCGTGGCGGGTCTGCCGCCTGTCGGACTCGAGCGGAATGATCTTGTCGCGGATGAACGTACGCGTCCGCCGCTGGAGATCCATCAGCTCGGGGGGCAGCGAGAAATCCATCGTTGCTATCTCCAGGTCATGGCCGGCCCCGACCCCTCACCCAGGTCGTTGTAACGAGAGCGACCGCAAGTTGTCGGTGGTCGGATCAGCCGCGGCCATGGCACCAGGTTCCATCAGAACGCGCGTCCCTGCGCGATCTCGTGGGTGAACTCAAGAATCCCCGTGCCGATCGGACTCAGCTTTTCATAGCGCCGATCTGTCGTGGCACCGGTCCGCCAGCGCAGGCCAAGTTGTAGGAAAATCACCGCCAGCTTGTACATCGCCAG
>JASHQG010000255.1 GCA_030037665.1 Acetobacteraceae bacterium | reverse complement strand
TTTTCCAGCCCTACCGCGACCTGTGGAAGCTGTTCCACAAAGACATCGTCGCGCCGGAGACCGCTTCCTGGCTTTATTTCGTGACGCCGGTCATTGCCTTCACTTGCATGATGACGGTGCCGATCCTGATCCCCGTCCTCACCAACTATCCGCTGCCGCTCTCCGATATGGGCGACATCCTCGGCGGCGGGCTGATCCTGACGCTTGGTTCCTTCATGATCACGCTGGCGGGGCTGGACACCACCAGCGCCTATGGCGGCATCGGCTCCAGTCGCGCGGTCATGGTGGCGATCCTCGCCGAACCCACGCTCATCCTGGTATTCGTCGGCATCACGCTGCTGGCGAAGTCGATGCTGCCCTTCGTGGTGAACCACCTGCTGGTGCAGCAGCCCGCTGTCTATTGGAGCCCGACCCACCTGTTCCTGGTCGCGGCCTTCTTCGTGCTGCTGCTGGTGGAGACCGACCGGCTGCCCATCCACTCCAACACCCACATTGAAGTGTACATGATCGAGGAGGGTCGCATCCTTGAATACTCGGGCCCGCTGCTGGCGTTGCTGCGCTGGGCTTCGACGATGAAGCAATTCATCCTCTATATAATCTTCTGCAATGTGCTGCTGTTGCCCTGGGCTCTGTCCTACCAGGGCACCGCACTGGGCGTGCTCGGCAGCGTTATCGCCCTGATGCTGAAATTCGTCCTGGTCGCCTGCGCTGTGGTGGTGGTCGATACCACACAATCGCGCTTGCGCTTCTACCGCTATCAGGAGCCGCTTGCGGCTTCCTTCCTGCTGGCTGTTCTCGCCATCATCGGCACGCAAGTGGGCTGAGCCATGCTCGCAGCGCATCTCTCCCCACTGGCCGCCTCGGTGTTCAGCCTGATCGCCATCGCCAGCCTGCTGCTTGCCTTCGTGATGCTCGGATCGCGTTGGCTGCGGCATTACCTCTACGCCTTCGCCGCGGAGTCCTGGCTGATCGGGATTCTGTCGGCATCGATCGGCTATTACGGCAACTATCCGGAACTCTACCTGGTCGCCATACTGACCTTTGTGTTCCGCGGCTGCCTGCTGCCCTACCTGGTCTTCCGTATCATTCGGCGTATGCGGGTTCCGCGCGAAGTGCACGTCATCCTGCAGGCGAGCTCCAGCCTGGTGATCGGCGCACTTGCTGTCGTGTTCGCATTGGCGGTGGCGTCGCAAATTGGCGCCCAACTCGGCTTCGGCGGTACCGTTGTGGTGCTCGCGCTGACCGTGATGCTGTCGATGAAGCTGATCGGTTTCCTGATGCTGACAGTCCGACACGAGGCGATCAGCCAGATCCTGGCGCTTCTGGTGCTGGAGAACGGGATCTTTCTCGGCGCGCAGATTCTGGTGCCCGGCATGCCTCTGCTGATCGAGATCGTGATCCTGTTCGACCTGCTGATCGCGGTCGCCTGCTTCGGCTTGCTGGTGCAGTACCTGATGACACATGTCGGCAGCACCAGCAGCCTGCAACTCCGGCGGCTGGTGGGTTAGATGGTCGGCGCTCTCGCCCTCGCGATCGTACTGGCACCAAGCGCCGCGATCGTGCTGATCGTGCTCACGCGGCGGCCCAACCTGGCGGCCTGGCTGAACCTGCTGGCCAGCATCGTCTCCTTCAGTGCCGCAGTGCCGATTCCGTTCATCGTCGGCTCCGCGCCGCACATCTATTGGGATAGCTACGTTGGCATCGACGCGCTCGGTGCGTGGGTAACGCTATGCTCAGCCGTCGTCTACCTGCTCGCTTCGCTCTACGCCGTCGGCTACATGCGACTGCTGGAGCATGAGGCACGGCTGCCGGTCTTCTACGCCCTGTTCGCCGGTTTCGCACTGACCACGCTGTTCGGTCCGATGATGAACAATGCGGGCCTCTACTGGATCGCGATCGAGCTGACCACGCTGGTCAGCACCTTCCTGGTTGCCTACGAGCATGAGGCGGAAAGCATCGAGGCAGCCTGGAAATACATCATTGTCGTCTCCGGCGGCATCAGTCTCGCACTGTTGGGCACGGTCATGTTCTACTGGGCCGGCAGCCTCGTGCTCGGCCCAACCTATGACATGACCTGGGCGGCGTTGGCGCACGCCGCGCCGCATATGAATCGGGGTCTGCTGCTCCTGGCCTTCCTGCTGGTGCTGATTGGCTATGGCACCAAGGTGGGGCTGGCGCCCATGCACACCTGGTTGCCCGACGCACACAGCGAAGGTCCCACCCCGGTCTCGGCGCTGCTTTCCGGCGCGCTGTTGAACACCGCGATGATCGGCATCATCCGCTATTTGTCTGTCGCCGACGCGGCGCGGGTAGGGTCAGTGCCGCGTCTGACGCTCGTCGCACTCGGGGTGTTCTCGCTGCTCGTCGCCACGCTCTTCATCGTGCGCCAGGAAGGCATCAAGCGCCTGATGGCCTATTCGAGCGTGGAGCATATGGGGGTGATCGCGCTCGGCGTCGGCTTTGGCGGGCCGCTGGGCCTGGCGGGTGCGCTGTACCACATGCTGAACCACTCGCTGAACAAGTCGCTGATGTTCTTTGGCGCCGGCAGCATGATGCGCAGCTATGAGACCAAGGACATCAGCGCCATCCGCCTCGTTGGACGCCGCTTCCCGGTGACCGGCGCGATCTGGCTGGCCGGCGCGGTCGCCATTACCGGCGCACCGCCCTTCGGGTTGTTTGCCAGCGAACTCACCATCCTGCGCGCCGGCTTGCAGACCATCGCTGCCTGGGCGTCCTTTGCGATGGCCGTGCTGCTGATCGCCATCTTCATCGGGTTCCTGAACCATTTCCG
>JASHQG010000254.1 GCA_030037665.1 Acetobacteraceae bacterium | reverse complement strand
CTTTGATTGCGCTGTCTGCGAACGCAGCGTGTGCATTGACGTGATCGGCCGCCAGTTGCGTGCACACGGGAGCGACACCGGTTACGTCAGGCGCCGCGGAAGCTGCGCCGGCACCCGGGCCACGACCCGGCGACGCGAGGTCCCGCGTCCAAGCACAACAGACGATCGACCGCGCGATCAGCCTGGTCGCCGGGGTCGCGGTCCTGCTGGCGGCAGCATACATTGCACCCCTTGCCTCCCGCTCCCGCAGGCGCAGTATCCAACCATGAATAACGGTCCCACCCTCGCCGCCAACGTCATGCACTTCGCCCGGCTGCTTCGCCGCGCCGGCCTGCCCGTCGGTCCCGCCGAGACACTTGCCGCACAGGAGGCGCTCACCCGCATCGACCTCGGCAGCCGCACCGAGACCCGCACCGCACTGCGTGCCGTCATGACCCACCGCCACGAGCATGCGGAGGCGTTCGACCAGGCCTTCGCCTTGTTCTGGCGCGACCCCACCGCCGCGGAACAGGCCGCCGCCATGGCGCTCCTCGAGGCGCAGAAGGAAAAGAAGCTCGAACGTCCACCCCCCGCCTCCCGCCGGGTCGCCGAAGCCTTTCACCAGAAGCGCGAACACCGCCCCACGGCACAGGACGATCCGCCGGTGCAGGATGCGGTGCTGACAGTATCGGACCAGGAACGCCTGCAGCGGATGGATTTTGAGGCCATGAGCGCCGACGAGATCGCCATCGCCAAGCGGGAAATCCGCCGCCTGACGCTGCCGCTCGACCTGCGCCGTACGCGTCGGCTCCGCCCCGATCCGCGCGGTCCGGCGACCGACCTCCGCCGCACCATCCGCAACAGCCTGCGTCAGGGCGGCGAAATCCTGGAAATCGCCCGCAGCCGCCGCCAGACCCGGCCACCGCCGCTCGTTGTGCTGTGCGACATTTCCGGCAGCATGAGCCGCTATGCGCAGATTCTGTTGCACTTCCTGCATGCGGTCACCAACGACCGCGACCGCGTCCATGTCTTCCTGTTCGGCACGCGCCTCACCAATATCACCCGCCAGTTGCGTCACCGCGATCCCGAGGTCGCGTTCCAGACCGTCTCGCATATCGTGCCCGACTGGTCCGGCGGCACCCGCATCGGCGAGGCGCTTGCCACGTTCAATCGCCGCTGGGCGAAGCGCGTTCTGGGACAGGGGGCGGTGGTGCTGCTGATCACCGACGGCCTCGACCGCGACGGCGCTGCACATCTCGCCGATAACATGGACCGCCTTCACCGTTCCTGCCGCCGGCTGATCTGGCTCAATCCGCTGTTGCGCTGGTCGGGCTTCGAACCAAAATCACAAGGCATCCGCGCGATGCTGCCGCACGTGGACGATTTCCGTCCCGTGCACAATCTCGACAGCCTGCGCGCATTGGTCGACCTGCTGTCGAAACCCGCACCGGCGCGGGGTTTGGCGCCGCTCGCCGGATATGAAAGGATGGCTGCATGAACGAAGTGGAAGACGTACTCAGCACCGCGGCCACCTGGCGCGCCGCCGGTGAACAAGTGGCGCTCGCGACCGTCACCGAAACCTGGGGCAGCTCGCCGCGTCCGGCTGGCAGCCAGATGGCGGTCACGAAGTCAGGCAAGATGGCCGGCTCGGTGTCCGGTGGCTGCATCGAGGGCGCTGTCGCTGATGCCGCGATGAAAACGATCGACACGGGCGCGCCGCAACTGCTCGATTTCGGCGTCACGAACGAGCGCGCGTGGGAAGTGGGCCTCGCCTGCGGCGGGAAAGTGAAGGTTTTCGTGGAGAGCCTGCTGTGAGGTTGCTCGTGCGAGCGGTGGGCGCGGCGGTCCGCCTTTGCCCCCTGAGGGACCGGGTCAGTGGTAGGGGTGTCGTCGTCGCCCCTCCCAGGACGCCGGCACGCTTGCGCCCGGTGCTGCCATGACGCCCGACATCGTCGCCGCGCTTGATGACGCGAAGCGCGGTGGTCGTCCGGTCGTGCTCGCCACGCGCCTGCCCGATGGCGCACAGCACCTGCTGCCCGACGCGTCACTTACCCTCGCGCTGAACGAAGCCGCAGCAACCGCGCTGCGCGACGATGAAAGTGGCACCGTCAAAATTGGCAACGAAGACTGGTTCCTGCACGTCTACAACCCGCCGCTCCGCCTGATCGTCGTCGGTGCGGTGCACATCGCTCAGGCATTGGTGCCGTTCGCCGCACAATGTGGCTTCGCCGTCACGGTGGTGGATCCGCGCCGCTCGTTTGCCTCCGACGAGCGCTTTCCGAATGTCACCGTCGCGACCGATTGGCCCGATGAGGCCATGGATGCGCTGCGTCCCGACGCGCGCACCGCGGTGGTGACATTGACGCACGATCCGAAGCTGGATGATCCGGCGCTCGACCGCGCGCTGAAATCGCCCGCGTTCTATATCGGTGCGCTCGGTTCCCGGCGCACTCACGCGGCACGGCTCAAGCGGCTGCGCGACCTCGGCCACACCGACGCGGAAATGGCACGCATCAAGGGCCCGGTCGGCCTCAACATCGAGGCGGTCACCGCGCCGGAAATCGCGCTCTCCATCATCGCCGAAATTGTCGCGGTACGCCGCGGCGCGCCGCTGCCGCAGAAGGCGTCGCTGGCGGCATGAAGTTCGGCGCCGTCCCGCTCGAGGAGGCCCGCGGCGCGATCATGGCGCACAGCCAGCGGGTCGGCGAGAAGATGATCCGCAAAGGATCGCTGCTGAACGATGACGCAATCGTGGCGCTGCGCGACACCGGCCGCACCGAGGTGATCTGCGCCCGGCTGGAACCCGGCGACGTGCCGGAGGACATCGCCGCGGATCGCCTCGCCACGCCGCTGATCACGCCGCTGATCGCACGTTCGCGTGCCGCGACCGGACGGGTGAACCTGGCCGCCGAGGCGCCGGGCCTCTTGCGTGTCGACACCGCGAAGGTCAACCGCATCAACTCGATCGATGAGGGACTGACCCTCGGCACATTGCCCGACTACGCCGTGGTGGCGTCGCGCGATCTTGTCGCGACGATCAAGGTCATTCCGTTCTCCGTTCCCGGCAACGTTCTGAATGTCGCCGAGGCACTGGTGCGGCAGGGCGGCTCGCCGCTGACGCTGCATCCATTCCGCCGCCTGCGGGTCGGACTTGTGGTCACCGAACTGCCGGGGCTGAAGCAGAGCGTCACGGAAAAGACGATCGAGGCAACAGAACACCGCATCAGCGCGCTTACCGGCTCGCTCCGTCCGCCGATACGCACGGCGCATGAGGAAAGCGCGATCGCCCGCGCACTCGAAAGCCTGATCGCCGACGGTGCCGAGCTGTTGTTGGTGGTGGGCGCGTCCGCGGTGGTTGACCGGCGCGATGTCGGTCCCGCCGGCATCGTGCGTGCCGGCGGCGAGATCCTGCATTTTGGCATGCCCGTCGATCCCGGCAACCTGATCTGCCTCGGCCGCATCGGTGAGCGACCGGCCCTGGTGCTGCCCGGCTGCGCGCGGAGTCCGAAGCTGAATGGCATCGATTTCGTGCTCGCTCGCCTGTTCGCCGGCCTGCAGGTTGGCCCGGCGGAAATGATGCGCATGGGCGTGGGCGGGCTCTTGAAGGAGATCGATGTGCGGCCGCTGCCACGAGAGAAAGCGGCCGCACAGGCACAGAATGGCGCCGCACCGCGAAGTGCACCGACGATCGCTGCGGTGGTGCTGGCGGCGGGGCGTTCACGCCGCATGGCGCCACACAACAAGCTCCTGATTGCCGACAGGACCGGCAAGCCGATGATCGCACGGGTGGTGGACAATGTGCTGTCGAGCAAGGCGCGGCCGATCCTGGTGGTAACCGGCCATCAGGCAGAGCAGGTGGAGAATGCGCTGGGCGGCAGGCCGGTGCGTTACGTGCATGCGCCCGATTATGCCGACGGTCTCGCGGCCAGTCTGAAGATGGGCATTGCGGCGGTACCACCCGAATGTTCGGCCGCGCTCGTTTGCCTCGGCGACATGCCGTTGGTCACCGGGCGGATGATCGACCGCCTCCTTGCGGCGTATGATTCGGAGGAAGGACGGCAAATCGTACTGCCGACCTTCCACGGCAAGCAGGGCAACCCGATGCTGTGGGACAAGCGCTTCTTTCCGGAAATTCTGCAAATCAGCGGCGACTCCGGTGCGCGCTTCCTGGTGGGCAAGCACATGGAGGTGGTGGCCGAAGTGGACATGGCGGACGACGCAGTGCTGCGTGATTTCGACACGACGGAAGCGCTCGCGACACTGCCACAGCGACTGCGGCCAGAGGGAGTGGGATAAGTCCCCACCGGTGCCGCGCAGCACACCCGCTTAGACTTCGCCCGGTCGCGCAGATTGCGGGGCGCACCGACGGCGATTTGTGCGCGGATTTCACCGATCCCGGTTTCGCGGCCTTGACGTTGGCGACGCTCGGGCACCGTTGTGACGGTGTGCTGTGATGAGTGGCAGACGTGATGACACGAGGTCGCTTGCAGCCCATGCTCGGTGACGAAAACCAGTGCGGGGCCGTCCTCGTGTTATGATGTCTTGCAGCGCGCGGGCAGGAAAAAGGCTGACGCACCATGCCAATCTGTGAAGTCGACCCCTGGCGGTTGCAGTATTTCGAGAATGACCAGTGTCCCGCTGATATCCGCATCTCCACTGAGGACGCTGACTCCTGGGAATGGTACCCCCGACACCGTTGGGTGTACGACAAACTCTCCGTCGCCCTCTCGCAGGGACTTGAGGCAGCGCCGCATGGCGTGATGCCCCCGTCCTTCCCGGTGTTCTCCAAACCGATCATGAACCTGCGCGGCATGGGCACCGGCAGCCGGATCATCGAAACGGCGGAGCAATACCGGGCATCGCTCACGCCGGGGCATTTCTGGTGCACGCTGTTGACCGGCGCGCATGTGAGCACCGACGTCGCCCTGGTGAACGGCGAACCACGCTGGTGGCGCCACACCACCGGTGAGGCCGGCCCCGGCGGCACATTCGACCACTGGACGATCCATGCCGGGTCGATGCCGGAGATCGAGGACTGGTGCGGCGCCTGGGCCTCGCAGCACCTGACCGGCTACACGGGTATGGTGAACTTCGAGACCATCGGCGGCCGCATCATCGAGGCGCATCTGCGCTTTGCCGACCAGTGGCCTGACCTCTATGGCGAGGGTTGGGTGGCGGCGCTGATCCGGCTCTACGTCTCCGGTGAATGGGATTTTCCCGACCCCAACCGGCTGGACGGTTACAGCGTTGTGCTATTCGCACCGCACGGCCCGCGCTACCGCCATCCGTCGACTGACGTGGTCGAGCAGGTGAGGCGGATGCCGGGGGTCTCTTCGGTGCAGATCACGTTCCACGAAGAACGCGAGCCGGCGCATCACGCCATGCCGCCGGGGGGGTTCCGCCTGGCGATCGTCAATGCGCATTCGCTGCAGGCAGGTCGGGACGCCCGCCAACGCCTGCGTGACGCCATCCTGCGCGCGCGCGGCTGAGCGCCGCCGAATGGCGCCGGCGCATCGGTGCAGCGGGACAGACTTTGCGCGGGTACATCCAACGCGGCGGAGAACGACGCACGTCGCGCTCTCGGCGGATATGGCCGTCCCGCACGGCCCGCATTCGCCCCTGTTCAGTCCGTGCGGCGCTGCGCGGCGCTGTGCTCCGGCAAGACGCGCAGGGCGGAGCCATCGCGCAGGCGATGGCTTCGGTCTCCCCGGCCGAAACATGGCAGGGCAGGCCTTGACCTCTCCCATCCCGCCGGCAAGCTGCGCCAGCCAATCGCGGAGGCCACGCCATGAGGATCACCAGGATCGGTACGCGCCAATATCGCTGGCCGCGCACGA
>JASHQG010000253.1 GCA_030037665.1 Acetobacteraceae bacterium | reverse complement strand
GGTCACCATTGCCAAGGCGGAGTTGTGGAAGCTCGGTCAGGCCAAGCCGGGAGACCGCATCCGGTTCAAGCCAATCAGTTTCGACGATGCACTCTCGCTGGAGAGGGCGCACGACAAGGCCATTGCAGACCTGGCACCGCTCGCGAGCCTACCGCCATGCAGGCCGGCGGAGCTCGAACCCATAACGACAGTTTCCGCGACGGTGCTGGCAGCACTGGCGCCGGAGGGCGATCGGCCCGCGGTTGCCTATCGCCAGGCCGGCGACCGCTACATCCTCCTCGAATACGGGCCAAACGAGCTCGATTTGCGTTCTCGTTTCCGCGTGCGCGCTCTTATGGAAGAGCTGCGGAACAACCCCGTCCAGGGAGTGCTGGAGTTGTCGCCCGGCGTGCGCTCGCTGCAGATCAATTACGACAGTCGCGTCATCCATCAGAAGGAGTTGCTCGACGCGCTACTGCGGGCGGAATCCCGCCTGCCGTCGGTCGATACCATGAAGGTCACGACACGTGTCGTGCACCTGCCGATGACCTTCGAGGACTCGGGCGTACTCGATGCGATCAGACGCTATCGCGAGACCGTGCGCCCCACGGCGCCATGGCTGCCCAGCAACATCGATTTCATCCAGCGCATTAACGGCCTGGCGCGGCGCGAGGAGGTCGCGGACATCGTCTTCCAGGCGAGCTACATGGTCCTGGGCCTGGGGGACGTCTATCTCGGCGCGCCCTGTGCCGTGCCGGTCGATCCGCGCCATCGTCTGCTGACCTCGAAATACAACCCCGCGCGGACATTTACGGCAGAGGGCACAGTCGGCATCGGCGGCATTTACATGTGCATTTACGGCATGGACTCGCCTGGCGGCTACCAGCTTGTCGGCCGCACGCTGCCCATCTGGAACAAGTTCGTCAAAAGCCCTGTCTTTGCTCCTGGCGAGCCTTGGCTCTTGCGATTCTTCGATCAGGTCCGCTTCTACCCGGTGGAGGAGACAGAGCTGACGCGCCTGCGGGATGATTTTCGCGCAGGACGCGCGACGATTCGCATCGAGGAGGAAATTTTCGACCTCGGCGCCTACCACGCTTTCCTTGATCGCGAGTCCGACAGCATCGCGGCATTCCGTGCCCGCCAGCAGGCGGCATTCAGGGAGGAGGTGGCACGCTGGCATGCTGACGAAGCGATCCCGCAGCCGGGCGACGGCGAAGAGATCGAGGTCACGGAAGAGATTGACGGACACCTCGTTACGTCGCACATGCACGGCAACGTCTGGAAGGTTCTCGTCGAGGAAGGTCAGACGATTTCCGCCGGTTCAGCCGTCGTGATCCTTGAGGCCATGAAGACGGAATTGACCATCGCCGCCCCGGTGGCGGGTATTGTGCGCGCGCTATATTGCCGGCCGGGACGCTTGGTCGCAACGGGCGATCGACTGCTCGTCATCGAAGCCGCGTGACCGCCGTTGCCAAGGAAAGACGCAAACACTGATGTTTCCAAGCATTGCCGAATTGCATTCAGGCTACGCCGGAGGCCGCGAGGCAGCGGACGTCATTGCCGAAACCTACTGCCGTATTGAAGCGGCGTCCGATCCAGGAATCTTCATCACGCTCGTGCCAAGAGAGCGTGCGTTCGCTTCTTTGAACGTGCTTGGAACTTTCGATCCGAAGGCAAAGCCCCTCTGGGGCATCCCTTTTGCCGTAAAGGATAACATTGACGTTGCGGGGATGCTGACCACGGCCGCGTGCCCAGCATACGCCTACACGGCCTCCGTCTCGGCTTTCGCCGTGCAGCGTCTGTTAGACGCCGGCGCAGTCTTGGTTGGCAAGACCAACCTGGATCAGTTTGCGACAGGCTTGGTTGGCGTGCGGACGCCCTATCCTGCCCCTCGCAACGCCTTTGACCCGGCCTATGTACCTGGCGGGTCAAGTTCCGGTTCGGCCGTCGCCGTGGCGCACGGTCTCGTGTCCTTTGCACTCGGGTCGGATACTGCGGGCTCCGGTCGTGTACCGGCCGGGTTGAACAATATCGTAGGGCTGAAGCCCACATTAGGGAGTGTTTCCGGTGATGGTATGGTCCCGGCTTGCCGTACGCTCGATACTATCTCTGTCCTAGCCGGAACGGTGGCGGATGCTGACGCGGTATTCCGGGTGATGGCTGCCTATAATCCATCCGATCCGTTTTCATCGTCTCAGCCGATTCCATTGCCACCTGAAAGCTTGCCCCCTGGTCTGCGTGTTGGCGTGCCGGATAGCGCTGGTCGTCGCTTTTGCGGTGACGTCCTGTCGGAGGCGGCCTTCAATGCAGCGGTTGGTGATATCGCAGCCATCGTGGGTCCTGGAAAGCTTAAAGCTGTCGACCTGACGCCGTTGTTCGAAGCCGCAAACCTGCTTTACAGCGGTCCGTGGGTGGCAGAGCGCTATCAAGCAATACGTGATCTGATCGAGAAGAGGCCCGGAGTCCTCCATCCGACGACGCGGAGGATCATAGAAGGGGCGGCGTCAATCACTGCCGCTGACGCATTCGCGGGCATCTATAGGCTCGCCGGACTTCGTCGTGAAGCAGAGCGAATTTGGGCCGACATAGACGTACTGATCGTACCGACCTATCCCCGACCACGCCGCGTCGCCGAACTCGAGGCCGATCCGATCAACCCGAACAGTGAACTCGGCACTTACACCAACTTCGTGAACCTGTTCGATCTTTGCGCATTGGCCGTGCCTGGACGATTCCGTGCCGATGGTTTGCCGTCCGGCGTGACCCTGATCGCCCCGCGCGCTCATGATGGTGTTGTCGCAGTTCTCGGTGCCAGGCTGCATGCGGCCGCCGGCACCACGATTGGGACGAGCAATGTTCCTGTGCCTGGTCCGAAGGAACGCTCGAATTCCGCGGCACCGGGCGAAATTGAACTGGTTGTGGTCGGCGCACATCTCTCCGGCATGCCTCTCAATCACGAATTGATGTCGCGAAACGCGCGGTTTCTCCGTGCCGTGCCGACCACGTCTGACTATAAGCTCTATGCACTGCCGGGCGGGCCGCCGCACCGGCCAGGCCTTATGCGTATTGCCGATGGCTCCGGGACGCCGATCGAGACAGAGGTGTGGGCAATACCTCCAGAGGGCCTTGGGACATTCCTCGCCGGCGTTCCCGCGCCGCTTGGTATCGGCACGGTACGGCTGGCCGACGGGACAAACCCTAAGGGATTTATTGTTGAAGCAGAGGGCATCGTGGGAGCTAGGGACGTTTCCGTTTTCGGTGGTTGGCGCCGGTACATGGCAAGCATCCAGGCCCGTTAATCAGATCCGCACGAATCGAGCAAACAAGCGTTATGTTGCTCCTGCACATCACTTAGTGTCCGATCCACCACTCCTCGTCTTGGGTCTCCGGCTCCTCCGTACGACCATAGAGTTTCGTCGTGTGCCGGCTTTCGTGCGCGGCAATTTCCTCGGCGTACTCGAGCGCACCTTGCGCCCGCGCTTTGCAGCTGGTCTATGTCATGGCGTCCGTGACGCGCGACAGCTGACGAGACGCTTCTGCGACCATCGAACCCGGACGGCGGCATTGATTAACACTGCATGAGCCGATCATCGCGACCATCACCGCTGAAACCTCGCAAGGCACCCAGCCAGCCACGCGCCGCGGAAACTGTGGCCTCGATTGTTGAGGCGGCGGCGCAGGTGCTCGAGTCTGCCGGCTTCGAGGGTTTCAATACGAATGCCGTTGCCCGGCGCGCCGGCGTCAGCATTGGATCGCTCTACCAATACTTTCCCAGCAAAGATGCGCTGACGATTGCGCTGATGCGTCGCGAGGCAGACATCTTTTATGAGGACGCATCGAGGGGGCTGGAGCATCCGACCGGCAAAGCGGCCATGGACTACCTGATTAGTGCGGCCGTTCGGCAGCAGTTGCGGCGGCCAGCACTGGCCCGCCTCCTCGATGTCGAGGAAAGCCGCCCGGCACTGCGCCGCGAGGCTGCCGGTTCCGAAACTTTTCAGACTTTGCTTGCGACCATCATCGTTCGTGATGACATGCCGACGCAGAAGCGTCCCGACGTGGTGGCGGCTGACCTGATCGCCATCATCCGGGGCATGGTGGATGCCGCGGGGCAACGCGGCGAGAAGGACGTCAAGGATCTCGGCCGCCGCGTTCGGGCCGCCGTCTTTGGGTATCTTTCCGGGGGCGCCGGTTTCGACTGACAGGCTCAGCGACGGACCCAAAAGCGAGTAAGCCACCGCAAGCGAGACGCAGACCACCAGCAGATCGCAAGGGTTTCCAGACGCTTAACGGCTATTCTGCACCGCGCCGCCATGCGAGTTGCTGAGAACCGAGCTTTTACTCACATTGTTGCCGCGGACCACAAAGGGTCTCGCGCATTGAAATTAGGAGAACACCGATGTCCGACGACATGATAAGGACCATGAAGCTCAATC
>JASHQG010000031.1 GCA_030037665.1 Acetobacteraceae bacterium | reverse complement strand
GCGGCACCGCGCCGCGTCGTGCTCTGTGCCGCTGCGGGGTCGTCTCGCAAGGTCGCTCCCACAGAGGCAAGGTGCCAATTCTCGCACCGGAGCGTAAATCGCGGTTGCAAACATCATCCATGCGGTGTCCTGCTCTGATCGTTGGACTTGGATTTGCTTGAGATTGACATGCTCTGGTCATGAGCGTTGGTGCGAAGATACACTCCCCGTTCATTCGAGCCTCTGTCCTCGTGCATGACCTCGCTGACGCCGGGTTGGTACCCAAACGTCTCGCGCGATTGAGCGCGTCACATCCGGTCTTTCCCAAGGTCTGCTGATCAAGCAGACTCGGCGCGCGAAGTCTCCGGCCGATGATTGGTTTCTTGGTGATCTGTTTCCGCCTCGAGCACGGGCCTGCGATTGCGACGCAATCAACACTGCCGGCCCACTTGATCAGACTTGCAGGTCTGCCGGTTCCTCCGTTCGTAGCGGCTATTGTCTTCCCGAAATATGTGCGAGCATGCTGCCAACGAGCTCGAAGAAACGTTTGAGACGTAGGTCCACCTTGGCGGATGAGCGTTTGTTCCACGCGATGATTCGGTCGTCGAGCTGCTTCTGCCACAACGCACGCTCTCCGAACAATGGCCGCCGCCAGTTTAACCTATACCCGGACGGTGCCATCGCGGTGGCCGGTCCACACACGCCACCATCTGCGTCACGATGTCGCGCTCGCAGGTCATCCAGCCATGTATTGAAGTGGTCGCGGGCGGACGGATTCGAGACATCCAGCCGCACAGTGACGACGTTGCCGCGATCCGCCAGCACCGCCGCGAACTGTTCTAGCGTGAGCTTCACGCCGATCAACGCAGCGGTGTCATAGATCTTTTGCGACCCGATATCGCGGTGTGCAATGACCTTAAGCACCCAGTAATTCTGCTCCAGCTGTGGTTCGATGTTGAGCACCGCGTCAGCGCTGACCAAGTTGTAATCCTTGCGATCCGTGACGCCGAGACGTCTGCGGCCGGAATCCTTCTCGATCAGGTAATCCTCCCAGACACGATAGTAGAGTTCGGGTTGCCCGTGCGTGGCGGCAATCTCCACCTTGAGCAGCCGAACGACCTCTTCTGGACGGATCTGCAGAATATAAGTCAGCATAGCGCTGGTGTCCGATGCAGGCAGGTTGGCTTGTGGCACGCAGTCTCATCACTGCCGCCGGACTCCGCAGCGATGCGCGGCACCCCAGCGGTCCGTTGCAACAGGGCTCACCCCGCTGTCTTTTCGGGCCATATGGGGCACTTCGTCATTGATCAGGATCAAGTCGGAACACCTTTGCTACCAGGGTCTCAGCGGGGTTCCCCGTGAGATTCCAGCCGTTTGCGTACAGGGCGTGTCGGGCAGCGATGTACGCTGCCCGGCCTCGTCGTCGAGCCGCCGATCGCCTTGGTCTGTGCCGCCATGACGGGAGTACCCAGCAGGTCGCCACCGTGAAAGCCAGACCCAGTTTGCGTGTCGTCGAACACTCCGGTTGCTTTTGAGGGTGCGAAGGCTTCGCCATTCGAAATTCGGTATGCTTCGTACGTAAAGTTCCCTATAGTCTGTCCAATGAGTATGGTAGGCACGATCCATATCGTAGACGACGACCCAGCAATCTGTGACTCGCTCCGGGTGCTTCTCGAAGCGTCGGGATTTGCCGTGCGGACATACGAAAGTGCCGCGGCGTTCCTTGGCGCGGCCTTGGAGATCGGTGGCTGCGTGCTGACTGATGTCAGGATGCCAGATATTGATGGGCTTGAGTTGCAGAAGCGGCTGCGTGAGGCTGGCAGCTGGCTGCCCGTTATCGTCATGACCGGGCAAGGTGATATCCCGGTGGCGGTCCGCGCCATGAAAGCCGGTGCGGTCGATTTCCTCGAAAAGCCGTTCGATGACGAAATGCTGCTCAACGCGGTGCGGCGGGCGCTGAACGAGAGTGTCCGGCGTCAGAAAACCGAAGCGGCGGCCGAGGCGGCCGCGGAACGGCTCGGCGATCTGACCCCGCGGGAGCGCGAGGTATTCAATCTGCTCGTGACCGGCCTATCCACCAAGGCGATCGCGAACCAACTGCGTGCAAGCCCGCGCACGATTGAGGTGCATCGGGCGCGCGTGTTCGAGAAACTCCAGGCCCGCAGCCTTCCCGACCTGGTCCGACTGATGCTGACCGCCGAGCCCGAGGGTGGGTGGCATCACGGATCGGGGTGATGCACAAACGATGAAGGAGACCCTCCGTGTGTCGCGGAGGAGATGTCTTGACGATCGTCGCGGCGCGGACCACAGGATCCTGAACCGCAACGACTGGCACGTGCCGTTTTGCGACCGCGTCGCTGAACGGGCCTCGATTTTCCGCCCCGGGGCAGCCGTTTTCTCTCCGCACAGAGTCCCGTGACCACTCGCCCGAGGGACGCTATCCTTTGGCGCGAGTGATCGGCGGAGCCAGCAATTGTGTCGGAATTTCAACCTTCAGCGCCCGGCGACAGCGACGATGTTCTGACCTACGTCCAGGCGGGCGAGGCAAGCGCGTGGCTCACGGCGATTGTAGATTCGACCGACGACGCGATCGTCGGCAAGAACCTGGACGGTGTCGTCATCTCTTGGAACCGAGCGGCCGAGCAGATGTTCGGCTACCCGGCTGCTGAAATCATCGGCCAGTCGATCACTCGGATCATCCCGCCCGACAGGCTGGCAGAGGAAGCTTCGATCCTCGACCGGGTCCTTCGCGGAGAAAAGCTCGTCCATTTCGAAACGACGCGGCGACGGAAGGACGGCGGAATCATCCCGGTGTCGCTCACCATTTCGCCGATTCGCAGCGCGGACGGAAGAATTATCGGCGTTTCTAAGATCGCACGTGACCTTAGCGAAGTCGAACGCGTGGATCACGAGTTACGCCGCCGTGAGGCATTGCTCCGGTCGATCCTCGACACTGTCCCGGATGCCCTTGTCGTCATTGACGGGGGCGGGCTGATCCAGTCTTTCAGTACCGCGGCCCAACGGCTGTTCGGCTTTCGTCCAGAGGAGGCGGTGGGCCGCAACGTCAGCATGCTGATGCCGTCCCCATATCGCGAGGCCCATGACGGCTATCTGGCCCGTTATCTTTTGACCGGGGAGCGGCGCATTATCGGCATTGGCCGCATCGTCGTCGGCCAGCGCAAGGACGGCAGCACATTCCCGATGGAACTGGCGGTCGGGGAAGTGGACGTGAGTGGCGCACGCCTGTTCACGGGGTTCGTGCGTGACCTGACCGAGCGCCAGCAGCGCGAACGCCGACTGGGCGAGCTGCAGTCGGAGCTCATCCATGTCACGCGACTGAATGAGCTCGGCCAGATGGCATCTGCACTGGCCCATGAAGTCAACCAGCCGCTGACCGCCATGACCAATTACCTGAATGGCTTGCGGCGACTGCTGGCGGCAGGCAATCGGCAGGCCGCCGAGCAGGCGATGGAGCGGATCGCGGAACAGGCCGACCGCGCGCGTGAGATCATTCGAGGCCTCCGCACGCTCGTGAGAAAAGGCGAAACGGAGAAACGGGTAGAAAGCCTGCCGAAGACGATAGAGGAAGCGAGCGCGCTCGCCCTCGTCGGCATGGGCCAACGGCTGAAGCTGGAAATCAGTATCGCAGATGATGCCGCCGAGGCGGTCATCGACAAGACCCAGATCCAGCAAGTGCTGCTCAATCTAATACGCAATGCCGCCGAGGCCATGGCCGGCTCGCCGCGACGCGAGCTTTCAATCACGACCGCTCGAGCGGCAGGCATGGTGGAGATCAGCGTTGCGGACACCGGGCCCGGACTGCCGGTGTCCGTTCGGGCCCGCCTGTTTCAGCCGTTCGTCACCACAAAGCCCACTGGCATGGGTGTTGGCCTGTCAGTCTGCCGCACCATCGTGGAGGCACATGGAGGCGAGCTGCGGGCGGAGGATGCCAATGGCGGCGGCACGGTCTTTCGCCTTACCGTTCCACATCCCAAGCAGGTGGATTGATTGATCTGGGTCAATGCAACGTGTGAGACGCAATTCTATGAGGCCTGTCTGCTGACAACCGCAGGGTCGATGTTTGGAGCGGATTTGGTTCTGAGTGCAGGACAAATGGCAAAGACGAGCAGCGGTACTGTGGCGGTTGTTGACGATGATCGGGCCGTGCTCGACTCGTTGAAATTCCTCCTGGAAGTGACCGGCCACCGTGTGGCCATCTACGCCTCCGCCGCGGAATTCCTGGAAAACCGGGCGAAGCAGGTGTCCTGTCTGATCTTAGACCATCAGATGCCACAGATGACCGGACTCGAGCTTGTCGCCCGGCTACGCAACGACGGGGTGAGCATACCCATCCTCCTCATCACCGGTTCGCTGTCGCAGGCGATCGTCGCGAGAGCGGCAGAACTCGGCATTGAGAAGGTGCTCGAAAAACCACTGAACGACGACGATCTGGTGAACTTCGTTAGCGCTTTTTACTGAGCTCGCTCCCCGAGTAGGCATTGCTGAAACTCTCGCAGTTTGTCTCTCAGGATACGGCTTCGTGAAGCCTGAGTGCTGGAGCGCTCTTCAACCTGGGACGGACGGCTGAAGTCGATATTTGCCTCGCAGATTCGGTGTGAATGCCGGGGGCGATTGGGCGCTGTCGCAGGTATCGACTGGCGAACCGAGTCAGCGCGAGAAGGACGCGGAGCGAGTCAAGGGCCGCCTCGATCGAAATTCGCGACATGACCAGTCTCTGTCACACTTATCGAGCCGACCGTACGTAGGATTGCGTACGAAGCATTCCGAATTTCCGGCCGTTCCACGCCCCTGTAAGCCTCATCGCAGGGAAACGCAGCTTGTGAACGGAGAACAGAATGCTCGCCACAGTCCAAACGCCGAACCGGCAGTCACCGTCCGCCAGTTGGCACCCCGCAATCGGTATGACGCCCCATCCCGACGCTCCGTCAATGCCCGAGCTGATGGACGCGCAGGAGATGATTGTGCGTGGTGACCGCGACGAGGAGATCATCGCTCAGGGCGATCTCGCAAGGTACTGCTACCTGATTGTCAGCGGATGTGTCCGGACAGTGAAGTTGATGGAGGACGGCCGCCGACAGATCGGCGAGTTCCTGTTTCCTGGCGACCTATTCGGCTGGGAGGCGCTGGCCGAGCATGATTTTGCGGCAGAGGCCGTAACGCCGGTCACGCTTCGCCGTTACCTGCGGCGTAACATCGAGGCCCGCGCCGACCGCGACCGGGATTTCGCTCGCCGGCTGCGTGAGATTGCGGCTGGCCGGCTCCGTGCCGGACGCGAACGTATGGTGCTGCTGGGACGCAAGACGGCGTCCGAGCGTATTGCGAGCTTTCTGCTGGAGATGGCTGGCCGAGTGAACCCGAACAACCGCGCGTCTGTTGAACTGCCGATGGGGCGCGCGGACATCGCCGATTATCTCGGACTGACGATCGAGACCGTCTGCCGTGGCCTGACCCAGCTTCGCCGGCGCGGCACCATTAAAGTCGAACGGGCCAACATAGTGATCTGCGATCGGTGCGCACTCGGAGCCGCTGGTTGCGAGGTGGTTCACTAGCCGGGCGGGTGCCAATAGAGACCGGAAATACCAGATGTTCGCCGCAAACGTCATGTCTCGCTCGGTCGTCGAAATCTGCCCGTATGTGGCGCGCACACAAGCTAATCGGTTCATAATCGTCGATCGGGAGAGTGGGCTGCCGGTGATGATCAGCGACAGGTGTTGCCGATGCATATAGCGACCTCTTGGTGCGTCAGTAACGTATCCGCCCGCGTTGTCACGCTGACGATCAATCCCGCGGTCGATATGGCATGTACTGCCGACTCGGTGCAACCTACCCATAAGATCCGCACGTTTGATGAACGCCTCGACCCGGGAGGAGGCGGAATCAATGTCGCTCGGGTGATCCATGCTCTCGGTGGCGATGCCCTTGCCTTAATCATGACCGGGGACGTGACGGGACGTCTTGTCGAGGAGTTGCTCAGCGACGCCAATGTTCCCTGGCAGGCCATACCAATTCGCGGCCGCACGCGGATCTCCCTCAACGTTCATGACCTACAGAGCGGTCTTGAATATCGCTTCGTGCCGAAGGGGCCGCATGTTGAGCCGGATGAGATGCATGCCGTGCTGGACGTTTTGCGCGGCATCGAGGCCGAGTGGATCGTGGCCAGCGGCAGCTTGCCGCGTGGCGTTCCAACCGACTTCTACGCCGAGGTCGCCGCTATTGCGAGGCAACGGGGTCAGAAATTCGTGCTCGATACGTCTGGCGCGGCCCTGAGCGCTGCTGTCGGCAATGGTCTTGAACTCCTGAAACTGAGCCTGAGCGAGCTCGAGTTTATGATTGGCCGCGAAGCGCCTGACGCTGCCACCCAGGAGCGAGAAGTCGCGGCCCTCACTCGGTCCGGCGCAGCACGGAGGATTGCGGTCAGCCTCGGGCGTGAGGGAGCAATCCTCGGAAGCGACGATGGCGTGCTCCGCCTGCCAGCGCCTGCGGTCCAAGCACGCAGCTCCGTCGGAGCGGGCGATGCGTTCCTCGCCGGCCTTGTGCTGGGACTCGCGGGCGGCCTCGCGGACCGCGAGGCCCTTGCCCTGGGTGTCGCCGCAGGGTCTGCGGCTGTCGTCACCTATGGCACGGCAGAGGTTCAGGAAGCCAACGTGGACGACTTGTACCGCGAGTTGTGCGGTATGTCCGGCAACATCGCTCGGAGCATCGAAACAGTGGCTTCCAATCCGCGCTGAGGCCCAACCGCAACCACCCGGCCGGCGTAAGGCTACGCAAGGTCGGCCTCGCAGCAGCAACGACGGCAACCGAAGAATAATCGCCTCAACTGTGACGACCACCCCAACTTTGATTGTGGGACCTGTTGGACACCAACGTGGAGTGACCTCTGACATGGCGCCTTATCTGCATCACCTATATGGCCGAAACGAGTTGCGCTATCAAATGCTTGTCCTGCTGAGCGTAGTCTCTGTCTGGCAAGCCGTCGCCTGGAGCGCTATGGCCCAGCCGTCACCAGCAGATGTGGCGGCAGGTCAGCGTATTGCCCAGGCGTCCTGTAGTGAGTGTCACGTCATAGTGCGCAATGGACCAGCGGGCTGGACAGACGCCCCTTCCTTTGAGGCAATCGCCAACAGGCCAACTACGACCTCGGCATGGTTAGAGAGTTTCGTGCAAAAGCCTCACATTGATATGATGCATCGGATACGCAACGACTCTGATGCAGCCAAGCTGGCCGCGTACATTCTGAGTCTTAAGCGGCGATGAGACCGCTATGGCTTGGAAATGCCCCGCTCGACGTCAATTCCGCCACTCTCCCAAGGGCTGGGCACCAAGCCGGTGTACCCTGTAACCCTCCTCCGGTTCCCGACGCGCCGATAGAAAGCCTGGGCCCATCCCCTTGCAAAACATCATGTTCAAGCTGCTTGTCCTGCTAATTGTATTCTCACAACGCGCGCTGTGGCTGCCGGGCCACAGGTCGTAGCCGACCGCTACCCACAAGGCGCGTGCAGCTTTGCCGACGGAGCTATAACCTGTCGGTGGCGGCGCATGACGAGACGGAGACGCCGGGGTCGCTGGTCTATTTCCGCGCAGCGTACGTTTCAGATTGCGGCAGGCATACTCACTCGGGGAGCGGCGGCCGTCACCTCAACCTGGATCAGGTGTCAGGGGCGGCCTCCTGTTTCCCCGGTGGCAGGGGGCGGCATCACGCCTTGCGATTGCTACACCGCCTATCGATCGTCGCGAAGCGGCTGCAACTGCAGGTCCGCACGAAGGCAACGCTCATCACCCGCAAGGTTGCGTGGTACCACGCGGCGCGCCCTGTTGCATGCAGAACAAGAAATTGCACCGACATCAGCGAGACATGAGCGTCGGACAGGAGCATGGCACGCACGTCCGGAGAGCCGCGCTGGTCTTTTGATCCAGATCAATGACGACAACAAGTCTCACCAGTAAGCGGGCCGGCGAGATAGAAGCCGCCTGACAGCATCGGCAGTGCCAGCGTGACCGGGCAGCATTGCCTGAGCTCAGAACCGAAAGAGAGAGACATGTCTGCAGCACTGACGCAGGTTCGCTGGTTTACCACTCTTGGAATCGCGGATATCCCCGAGGTTGGAGGGAAAAATGCATCGCTCGGTGAGTTGGCGAGCAATCTAAGCGAAGCCGGAGTCGCAGTGCCGGCCGGCTTCGCGCTGACCGCATCAATGTATCGCGAGGCGCTCTCTAGTGCTGATGCCTGGCCGCGCTTGCATGCATTGCTCGACGACCTGGACGTCACCGACGTCTCTGCATTGTCCCGCGCGGCGGCCGCGGCGCGCGACATTGTCTATGACGCCACTGGCACCGCCAGGCTGCGCGACCTTGTCGCCGACGCCTATGGCAAGCTGGTCGCGGAATACGGTCCGGACGTACCGGTCGCCGTGCGCAGCTCCGCCACGGCAGAGGATCTGCCCAACGCCAGCTTTGCCGGTCAGCACGACAGTTTTCTGAATATCAGCGGTCTCGACGATGTGGTCGATGCATGCCGGCGCTGCTTTGCCTCCCTGTTTACCGATCGTGCCATCGTCTACCGCCTCAACAACGGCTTCGACCATTTCAAGGTGGCGCTATCGGTTGGTGTTATGAAGATGGTACGGTCTGATCGCGCGGCTAGTGGCGTGATCTTCACACTCGATACTGAGTCAGGTTTCCGTGACGTGGTGTTCGTAACCGGCTCCTACGGGTTGGGCGAGAACGTCGTGCAGGGCAAAGTCGATCCCGATGAGTTCTATGTGCACAAGCCCACGTTCCGTCAGGGCCACCGCGCCGTACTGCAACGCAAGCTCGGCCGCAAGCAGCTTACGATGGTGCTGGCCCAGGGTAGGCTCGGCGCCAGTACTGCCGACCAGTCGACCCCGCCGGAGCAACGGGCCCGCTTCTGCCTGTCGGACGCAGAGGTGCTTACCCTCACCGACTACGCGATTCGCATCGAGGACCATTATTCCTCCGTTTCAGGCCACCCCGAGCCCATGGACATCGAATGGGCCAAGGATGGCGTGGACGGCAAGCTCTATATTGTCCAGGCCCGGCCGGAGACAGTGGCGTCGCGCAAGGAACAAGGCATGCTCGAGACCTACGCGTTGCGTGCGACCGCGACGCCGGTCGTCACCGGCAAGGCCGTCGGCGAGAAGATCGCCTGTGGCCTTGCACGGGTGATCGGTGGCGTCGGCGATCTCGCGGCATTCCGCCCAGGCGAGGTACTGGTCGCTTCGGAAACCCGCCCGGATTGGGAGCCGGTGATGAAGACAGCCGGTGCCATCGTCACCGATCATGGCGGCCGCACCTGTCATGCTGCCATCGTAGCGCGCGAACTCGGCGTTCCGGCTGTGGTCGGCACCGGTGATGCCACAACGACGCTCAAGACCGGCGAGAGCGTCACCGTCTCCTGCGCCGGCGGCGAAGTAGGCGCGGTCTATCCCGGCACCCTGCCTTTCGATGTATCGCGTGTCGACGCCCGCAACCTGGCGATGCCGAAAACCGAGATCATGGTCAATCTTGGCAACCCGGACCTCGCTTTCCGCACGGCGATGATGCCGAACGCCGGTGTCGGTCTCGCGCGCATGGAATTCATCATCAACGAATATATCGGTATCCACCCGATGGCGCTGATGCATCCAGAGCGGATTGGCGACGCTGATCGCAGGCGGATCGCCGAACGCACGGTCGGCCAATCCTCACCCGTCGAGTTCTTTGTCCGCACCCTGGCCGAAGGCATCGGCACCATCGCCGCCGCCTTCTGGCCGCGGCCGGTCATTGTGCGGCTATCCGACTTCAAGACCAATGAATACGCGGCCCTGATCGGGGGTGCTGCCTTTGAGCCGAGGGAAGCCAACCCGATGCTCGGCTTCCGTGGCGCTTCGCGCTACGCTCATCCAGCCTATGCAGAGGGCTTCGCACTGGAATGTGCGGCCCTGCGGCGGGTGCGGCACGAGATGGGATTGAAGAACCTCATCGTCATGGTACCGTTCTGTCGTCGCGTTATTGAGGCCGAGACGGTGATTGCCGAACTCGCGAAGCACGGGCTACGCCGCGGCGAGGACGCGTTCGAACTCTATGTGATGTGCGAGATTCCGAACAACGTTATCCAGGTCGACGAATTCGCCAAGGTATTCGATGGGTTCTCGATCGGCTCCAACGATCTGACGCAGCTCAATCTCGGCGTCGACCGCGACTCCGACATTGTCTCGTTCGATTTCGACGAGCGCGATCCGGGGATGCTGGAAATGTTCCGCCAGGCAATCGCGGGCGCGCACCGCAACCGCCGCCATGTCGGGATTTGCGGTGAGGCGCCGGCGAACTACCCGGAGGTCGCCCGCTTCCTGGCTGGCCTGGGCATCGATTCAATCAGCGTTAATCCGTCGAGCCTGCTGCGCACCATCGCGATCGTAAAGCAGGCGGAGGAAGCCTCGCAGGCGGCTCACCCCAGCCGTGCCGCAGCAGCCGAATGAAGGGGAGGCTGCCAGATTGAGCCGGGATGATGCCCGCGCGCGCCAGGCGTTGTGCAGCCGGTTCGATACCGCCGTCGCTGCTGCCGCTCTGCGCAAGGTGCTGGCCGATTACCTGCCGGCAAGGCCCACGGGGCGCCGCATCGTGGTTGGCAGGGGCAAGTCCGCCACGGTCATGACAGCGGCCCTCGAGGAGGCTTGGCCGGACGTTGCCCGCTCCGGCATTGT
>JASHQG010000252.1 GCA_030037665.1 Acetobacteraceae bacterium | reverse complement strand
GAGAGAGGCACCGGCGACGCGGCAAACACCTCGACCGCGGCGAGCGGGTGCCGCGGCAGGCATCCGCAACAGCACGGAGCCTCGGCGACGAGCAGGTGATGGCCGGCATGCGCGACCGGCAGGGGCGTGGTCAGGAAGCCACCGAGTTCGACGGTGCATTCGACCGCGTCATCGGCACGTGGCGTGCCGAGGTCCTCCCAACGCAGCTGCATCGTCTTGCTCCTGTACCCAACAGTGACGTCTCCCGGCCCTACCCGGGTCTTATGACGGTGAGGCGCGCGGCGCCGAAGCGCACGCCAGCGCGGGAGATTGCTGTGCCACCGCGCGCTGCGCAACGACAGCAGGAGCCCGGTCTGTCCGCTGCACCGCCCGCATGCTACGCGGAGCGGTTCGATCGACACGCCTGGGAGGGATCGCACGGATGCCGTTCAACGAATCCGCTGCCATTGAGAGCTTCTGGCAGGCACGCCAGCGTGGCGAATATTTCCCGCGCGAATGGTTCGATCGACTGAACCTCGATGAGGTGTACCGAATTCAGCTTGGTCTGATAGGCCGGCGCGTTGCGGCAGGTGAACGCCAGATCGGCTGGAAGGTCGGGCTGACGGCTCAGGCGATCCAGGAACAGTTCGGTTTCCATGAGCCGGTATTCGGCTGCGTGCTGGAGACGACGCCCTCGGGTCACTCGTTCGCGCCCGGATCGCTGATCCAGCCGGGTTTCGAGTGCGAACTCTGCATGCGCCTCACGCACGACCTGCCGGCGGGGGCAGATGTGGCGGCCGCCAGAGTGGCGGTGGGTGAGATCTATCCGGCGCTCGAGATCATCGAGACGCGCGGGCCGGCGACGCAAATCCCGCTGATGTTGGCCGACAATGCGCAGCAGAAGACCTGCGTGCTCGGGGCGCCGGCGCGTCTGCCACAGACGCTGGAAACAATTGTTTGCACCGTCACGATCAATGACGCGGTGGTCGCGACCGGAACCGGCGATGCGGTCCTGGGCAATCCGCTCAATTCGCTGGTTTGGCTGGCGGGCAAGCTGCCGCAATACGGACGTGGGCTGAAGGCGGGGGACATTGTGATGACGGGATCGTTCACCCGGCAGTTCCCCATTGCGCCGGGAGACCGGGTGCGCGTGGCGTTTTCCGGCGTCGGAGAGGTTGCGATGGCGATGGGGGCGTGACCGGCGACGCTGCGGCCGCGCAACCCTCGCGCTGCATGCTTTGCAGCCGGACCTGGCCCGCCGCCAGCGAGGGCGCGGTTATCCCGCTGCTCTCAATGCCGGCTCGGTGCGGAACGCCGGCATGACCTCGCGCGCGAAGCGACGCAGATTGTCGCGTGATGTGCCGCCACCGTTCAGCAGGACGTATTCCACCCCGCTGTCGCGCAGTGTTTCGAGCTTGTGTGCGATCTGGTCGGGGCTGCCGTACATCGCGCTGGCCTCGCTCGCGGCGCGGGTGTCGGAAAACGCCATGATCGATGCGGTGTTGTTGCCGTCCGGGCGCTGGCTGATCGCGGTCAGCCGGCGCTGCGCCACAAGGCGGCGCTCGATCGCCGCATCCTTGTCCGCCTCGTCACGCGCGACATAAAACGCCCGCGCGACCGCTGCCATCGAGGGATCATAGGCGAAGCCGCTCTTCTCCATCTCCGACTTGTACGAAGCCACGCGCTCCGCGGCGACCTCGATCGGGCAGAACTGATCCACCAGCAGATTGTGGCCGCGGCTCGCCACACGGGCGATCGAGTGAGGGTGGCCTGCGCCCTGCCAGAACGGCGGGTGCGGCTTCTGGTTGGTCGGCGGCTCCACGATGATGTCGTCAAACTGCCAGTATTTGCCGTGGAAGCTGAACCGCTCGTTCGACGTCCAGGACCGGGTGATGAGGTCGATCGATTCCTCGAAGCGCGCCTCGGCTTCTTCCATCGGAATACGGAAGCTGGCGAACTCGTTGTGCCGGTAGCCCTTGCCGATTCCGAAATCCAGCCGTCCGCCGGACAGGAGGTCGATCGTCGCGGCCTGCTCGGCGAGCAGCACCGGATTGTGCCAGGGGAGCACGATGACAGCCGTGCCGAGCCGCAGGGTGCGGGTCTTGGCGCCGATCCAGGTCAACAGGTTCAGCGTGGCCGACACCTGACCGAATCCGGTGAAATGGTGCTCCACGATGAAGCTGCTGTGAAAGCCGAGCGCCTCGGCCTCGATCAGATAGTCGATGTAATCCTTGAAGCCGGCCGCGCTGTCCACATCTGGGCCACCGCCGCGGGCGGCCGTCGCGGCGCCGAAAAGCCCGAACTGCATCCCTTTTTCTCCCTATGCCGCGGCGCCTCGATCTGGCTGCGGGTCTCTGCCGGCCCGCTCCATATCACAGGCGACACGGTCCGGCACGAGGCCGGCGCAGAGCGGAAAACCGCCACCGCGCTGGCTCGCGACGGTGTAACCGCTCTCGCCCGCGGCGGCTGCGTGCGCGCCGGCATCGCATCCCGCCCGTGGCGCCTGGCCAGGAACCCACCGGCGTGGCAGACCTCGCGCCCTCCAGATGAATTCGCTCTCATGGTCGCGCCGGCAGAAGGACGCACAATGACGGAGCAAGGCGATATGACCGACCCAGAGCATCTTCGTGCCACCGTCAAGGTCTGCATGTTCGACCAGTACGGCACGGTCGTGGACATGCAGTCCGGACTGGTGGAGGCCGCGACGCCGTTCCTGAACCGCAAAGGATGGGCGGGCAACCCCAACTCTTTCGTCACCTGGTGGCGGCGGACACATTTCGAGAATTCGATGATCGACGCATTGCTCGGCCGGGAGCACACGCCCTACCGCGAGATCGGCGAACGTGCGGTTTCGTTCGTCATGGACCGCGCAGGCATTCAGCATACGCCGGAGGAGGTGCACGATCTCGTGGCCGCGATCGAGCGGCTTAAGCCGTTCCCCGAAGTGCCGGCGGCGCTCGACCGGCTGCGCCGGCGTTACAAGCTGGTGGTGCTGTCGAACGGCGATCCCGATATGCTTGAGGCAGCGCGGCACTATCACGGCATTGGATTCAATCGGATCATCTCGGTCGCGGTTGCGGGCGCTTTCAAGCCACACCACGCGACCTACCAAACGGCCGCCGGGCTCGTGGGCGTGCCGCGGGATCAGATCCTGTTCGTCGCCAACCACGCCTTCGACTGCATCGGTGCGAAGGCGAGCGGAATGCGCACCGCGTTTATCGATCGCCGCCGCCGCCCGTTCGGCGCAACGCCGCACCAGCCCGACCTGATCGTACCGAGCATGACAGAGCTCGCCGACATCATCGCCTAGCACCGGCCCCTCCCCTTCGGAGAGGGCACCTGCTTGCTAAGCCCGCATTTCCCGCCCGGTCCCGCGCATGAGTATCTGCGCGTGAGCCCCGGTGACCGCCGCGTGGTACGCCAGCGCTTCGGGCGAGCAGTCCGCGTCCGGTCGGCGCTCCGGCTCGAAATACCCGTA
>JASHQG010000251.1 GCA_030037665.1 Acetobacteraceae bacterium | reverse complement strand
ACCTGGAACCCGCCGTCCTGCTGATGCACCGCCAGCGCGAGGTCGACCGGTGCGCCAAGCAATGCGCCCTCCGCGGTCAGTGTCCCACGTGGCGCTTTAGGCAGTCCTTCGGCACGCACCTTCACGCTGAGCGGGCCGGATTGCATGCCCGGCGCGGCCACGTCACCCGACAGGTCGACGGTGGCTGTCAGATCGGTTTCAGGGCCACTCACCCGCCCCTCGGCGTCGAGCTTTCCCGATAGCATCGGCGCGACAGCAGCCAGGTCGGCGAGATGCACGGTCCAGTGCAAATCGGCCACGTTGTTGACCAGGCCCCCATGTGCCGCAACATCCACACGCTGTCCTGTCACCTGCAAATGCTCCAGCACGGCGTCGTGGCCGGTCAGCGCCGCCGCAAGATCGATATGTGCGGCGCTGCCGATGAGGGCGGTGGCCTGCGGCAGCCCGCCGGTCACGCCGAGCGTGCCGGTAAGCGCGATGTCAGTGGTCGCCGCATGCTGCGCCACACGAAGTTGCAGTGCGGTCTGACCTTGGAGGTTGGGGCCGCCGAGTTTCGCTACCGGGGCCAGTTGCGGCAGGCTCAGCGACACGTCCGCCTGCAACGGCCCTGCGGTGCGGGCGGTGCCGTGCGCGTCCATCACCGGATGGTGCACACTGAATTCGACCGGCCGGCCCGCCGCGTTGAGCTGTGCTGTTGCGTCGATCACGACCGGCGCGCCTGCAAACAGCGACGGGTCTTGTCCCGGCAGCGTGAGGCCATCGAGCGAGGCTTGCAGGCGCACCTGCCCGGTACTGCCCGCCACATCCACCGTCAGGTTGCCGATGCCCGCGCCGAACGCCTGCAGCGCCGCCGCCTGCATGTTCCCGGTGACATTCGGTGCGGTGAACGGTCCCTCTACGTGCGCGTCCAGCGCGACGCTCTGCCAGGTCACATCGGGCCTTGGCGTCATGGCCGGAGCCGTGGCGTTCACCGTGAGGTCGGCCGCACTGTGCACCAGATCCAGCGTGCCCTGGACGCTCGCTCGCATTGGGCCGGCGTCCAGCGCGACGTGTGTGGCGACGGCATTGCGCGGTCCGCCCAGGCTGGCGTCGATCTTGAGCGCACCGATTTGGGATATTCCGGCGAGATTGGTGATCAGCCCGCCGGGCGGTTCGTCGATGTGGACCTTGGCGCGAATCATGTGCGGGTCGACGGCGGCATCCACGTTGTACTGTCCGGGACCATTCAGCCGCTGCACCGCCAATGTCGCACTGCCGGCCGTATAGGAATTGAGCGTGGCTGCGCCATGGACGGCCACGACATACGCTTCACGTGCGGCTTTTCCTGTGACCGCGGGGGCGATCGTCATTCGGTCGATGTGGAACTCGTGCAGCACAACTTGTACGGGCAACCCGCTGCTGCTGCTGGACTTGGCCTTGCTGGGCAGCGGCTGGCGCTCGAATTCCGCGCTCTGCACATCCAGTCGGCCGACGTCAAACACGCGGTGCAGCAGGCGTAGCGGCGACCAGTCGAGCGTGACCCCCTGCACGGTCAGATAAGCACCCTGCGCATCGGTCAGTGCGAGCTGGCGTACCCGCAGTCGGTCAGGGAAGCGGCCGGACAGGCCCTCTAGTTCGACCGTGTGTCCGGTCAGGCTCGGCACCATCGAGGCGATCCAGCGCTGGCCGGGACCCGTGTTGGCCACTGCCAGCACGAGCAGAACCAGAAAGACAGGCAACAGGATCACGATCGCCGCGATCCAACCGACCCACTTGCCGAGACGCCTCATCGCTAGAATGCCTGGCCGATACCGATATACAGCTCAAAAGCGTCGCCGTGCGGCTCTCGGTTCACTGGCACGGCGACATCGAGACGAATTGGGCCGATCGACGTGTAATAACGCACCCCAGCGCCCACTCCGATACGCCATTCGCTGGTAAATGGCGCACCACCGGCCGTTACCTGGCCAGCATCGACGAACGTGGCCGCGCCAAAGTTTCCGATGATCTTCTGGCGCAGCTCCACACCGCCGGCAGCGATTGCGGTGCCGCCCGTCGGGTTGCCGTCGGCGAATTGCGGCCCGATCGACTGGTAGCGGAAGCCGCGCACAGTCGCGCTGCCGCCGGCATAGAAGCGCTGATCCGGCGGCAGCGAGAACACGTCGGTGCCGGGCACCTCGCCAACCAGCGCACGCAGGGCCAGCACGGTCCTGCCTTTGGTACCGAAATCGAAGTAGGTCGAACCGGATGCCTGCAGTATCACGAAGCCGGAATCCTTCGATCCGAGCGCGCCAGTCGGCGTCACAGATAACATGCCGCGTATGCCGCTGCTTGGGTTAAGCAGGTCAGCGGTGCTGTCGTATTTCGCGGTGACCGGCAGACCGATCAGGTTGTAATGCTGGCTCAGGCCTTCCTGCTCGATTTGTTCCTGCTCGCCACTGACGCCATAGCTCAGGGTCCAATGCGGCGACAGCTTGCGGTTCAGGGCTGCCTTCTGCGTGAATCCGCGTTGGTCATAGGCCTGTAGCGACTGTTTCAGCGCATCGACATCGAGTTCCAGTGACTGATCGCGTGCCAGGAAGTCCGGCTTGATGAACTGCGCGCCGAACAGGTAGCCGGGTTGGGTCTGTGCGTTACCGCCCTCGTTGGTCTGCGCCGTCAGGTTCAGTTGCTCGCCATTGCCGAACAGGTTCCGGTGGTGCCAGCCGACGTTCACGTTGATGCCGAGATCGGTGGAATAGGCGATGCCTGCGTCGACCGCGTGCAACGGGCGTTCTGAGATATCGACGATCAGCGGCAATTGCCCGTTCGCGTCGAGCTGACTCGCCGGATCGATCCGCACCACTGCGAACGGCCCCAGGGAGGCCAGGTCCTGCTGCGCCGCCGCGATTGCGGTCTGGCTAAACAATTCGCCCTGATGCAGCGTCAGGCGGCGACGCACGTAGGCTTCGTTTGTGCGCTTCAGTCCTTTGATGGTGATCGGACCGAACGTCGCGCGGGGACCGGTTGTGACCTCGAAGTCCACGTCCATCGTGTTCTGCGCGAGATTCACGGTCGCCGGCGGCATGTCGACCTTGGCGAGCGGATGGCCGCTGTTACGGATCGCGGCGAGCAGGCGGGTCTGGGCGTTCACGACGTCGGCAGCGAGCGCCGGCTGGCCGGGCTTGAGGCCGATCGCCGCTGCGGCACCCGGGGGCAGCGTTCCGTGCACTGTAATGTGCCCCAGGTGGAACTGGGGACCGAGGTTGAATGCCGCTTTGATCGGTAACGGCGGCTTGGTCGGTGCCCTGTTGATCACGTCGGGCAGTGTCGGATCGTCCAGCGAATGACCGTCGATGGTGAGCGTCACCTGCCCCTTGTAGTAGCCGAAGCTGAACAGCACCTTCTGGAACCGCGTGAGGTCCCCCTTTGCGCGCTGTACCAGCGCAAAGCCGCCGACCGGGGCCTTCTTCTGCAGCGAAATCAGGGTGGAAGCGTCATGCAGTGCGGCATCCAGGCTGCTCTGATGGGTGGGTGCCAGGCTAACCGCGTAGGGCTGCGGATTGGCGGCAAGGGCTGGCGCGGACAGCAATATCATTGCGAAAAGCAGCCAGTAGGACGACAGGACACGCATCCGGCCAACCTAGCGCGGCAGCGACGCAACGACGCTCGCCCGGCAGTCACGCTTGCGGCATTGTTCCGTCAACAGACGCCGGCTATGCGAGGACCATGAGAGAAGCTCCCCGACGCTTGCGCCGCAGGGGCGCGCAGCTCCACCTGCCCGCGGACGCATCTGACCCAGGCGAGGCGGACGGAGGCCCATGGCTGGTGCGCCAGATGCGGGTCGTGCGCCGCCTCCTTGCCCTCGTGATTTGGACGCTGCCGTCGATGCTGGTGCAGGCAGTCTGTCTCCTCCTCCCGGGTCGGCCCAAGGTCGCGTTCGCCCAGTTCTACTGGACCATTTTCCGCCGGTTGCTCGGGTTGCGGCTGCGCGTCGTCGGCCAGCGTGCGAGCGGTAATCGGCCGGTCGTCTTCATATCCAACCATTCGTCGTGGGTCGATGTGCCGGTACTGGGCGGCGTGCTCGATGGCTGCTTCGTCGCCAAGGGCGAGATCGCCGGCTGGCCGCTGGCCGGCACGGTTGCGAAGCTAGGACGAACCGTGTTCGTCACGCGCCAGCGCGGGACGACGGGGCGCGAGCGCGACGCGATGCGCCGGCGCCTGGCTGCCGGCGACAACCTGATCCTGTTCCCCGAGGGCACCAGCTCCGACGGCTCGCGCGTGTTGCCCTTCCGCACGGCGTTTTTCGCGGTGACCGCGGCCGGCGATGACGTCGCGCCGCTCGTTCAGCCGGTTTCGGTCGTGTACGACCGGCTCGGCGGACTGCCGACCGGGCGGGCCACCCGGCCGGTGTTCGCCTGGTTCGGCGACATGGACATCGCCACGCATTTCTGGCGGCTTGGACAGCAGACCGGGCTGCACGCGACGGTGGTGCTGCATGGCGCGCTGGATCCCGCGCGTTTTCCTGACCGCAAGGCGTTGTCACAAGCGGTGTGGCGCACGGTAGCGGCGGGCGCTGCGACGCTCAGGCAGAACCGCCCGGCGCATCCACTCGGGGCGGAGGAGATCTTGCCGGTCACCGAGCCGGCTCCGGAGTTCGCATAGCATCGGCGGTTGGTGCGGCGCGCACCGCGCGAGACCGGCGCCAAATCGGGCGGCGTAGGCCAGTTGCCGGGCAGGTAGGCCGGTCGTCGACTGTCGCGCCGGCGCGGCCTGATCGATGCTGCAGAACCGGGGCCCACAGTATGGGCCTCCCAGCCGCGGGCCTGTCTTGCGTCACGTGGACGTCCTTTGCCGTCGACCCTCCCACGTGCCTGCGTCCGCGGCGGCCGACGTGCGCTGCCGCCGCGCTCCTCGCGTCGCGTGGTGGGTCGCAGCATCCCGCGATCATTTGCTGGACCGCAGCGTTGCTTCACTTGACACGGTGGCGGCATGTTCTGGCAGAGTGTGGATATCTGCTTGGAGGATCCACAGGCGCTGCGCCGCTTGACCCCGCCGACCCGGATGACGATTCCTCCTCCCCTTCCCCGAGGGAAAGGTCCCGCGGGGTGCGGCGGAGTGTGGTCGATGACCCCCAAGAAGCGTCTGCACGTCATCACCTGGGGTTGCCAGATGAACGTGTACGACAGTGCGCGCATGGCTGACGTGCTGGCGCCACTCGGTTACGCGCCGGCCGATGCACCAGATGGCGCCGACATGGTCATTCTCAACACCTGCCATATTCGCGACAAGGCGGCAGAGAAAGTGTTCTCCGAGCTCGGCCGGTTGCGGCGGCTGAAGGAGGCGAAGGCGGCTGAGGGCGGCCATATGATGCTGGCGGTGGCCGGCTGCGTCGCACAGGCCGAGGGGGCGGAAATCCTGGCCCGTGCGCCGTTCGTCGACATTGTGCTGGGGCCACAGACGTACCATCGTCTTCCGGAACTGGTGGCGCGCGTAGCGCGCGCCGGCGGGGCGGTGATCGATACGGATTTTCCGGCGGAACAGAAATTCGACTTCCTGCCCGAGGCTGCGGCGCCGCAGGGCGTCTGCGCGTTCCTCACCATCCAGGAAGGCTGCGACCGGTTCTGCAGCTTCTGCGTCGTGCCCTACACGCGCGGCGCCGAGCAAAGCCGGCCAGCGGCCGCAGTGATCGCCGAGGCGAAGCGGCTGATCGCACAAGGGGCGCGCGAGATCACCCTTCTTGGACAGAACGTGAACGCTTGGCACGGCCAGGCGCCTGATGGCACCACGTGGGGCCTCGGCCGGCTGATCCGCGAACTGGCGGTGCTGCCGGGGTTGCTCAGGCTGCGCTATGCCACGTCGCACCCGCGCGACATGACGGACGAGCTGATCGCTGCGCATCGCGACGTGCCTATGCTGATGCCATTTCTGCATCTACCGGTGCAGTCGGGGTCCGATCGCGTGCTCGCGGCCATGAACCGCAAGCATACCGCGGCAGACTACCTGCGCCTTGTGGACGAGCTGCGTACTGCGCGACCCGACCTGGCACTTTCGTCCGATTTCATCGTCGGTCATCCCGGCGAGACCGAGAGAGATTTTGCCGATACTTTGAAGCTCGTCCGCGATGTCGGTTTTGCCCAGGCATACAGCTTCTGCTACTCGCCGCGGCCCGGCACGCCGGCCGCGGGCGCGCCGCAACAGGTGCCAGACGACGTCAAGCGCCGACGGCTGGCCGAGTTGCAGGCACTGCTGCGCGAGCAACAGACGCGGTTCAACAGAGGCTGCGTCGGGCTGACCATGCCGGTGCTGTTCACCGGTCCTGGCCGCCATGGGGGCCAAATCGCGGGACGTTCATCATTTCTTCAGCCCGTGCATCTGTCCGGTCCCGTTAAGCTGATCGGAAGCGAATCAGAGGTGCGAATCACCGCTGCACTCCCCAACTCTTTGTCCGCAACCCTGACCGAGGAGCGAGCCTGCGCTTGAGCCAAGCCACATATTCTGCGTCTCCGACCCCGATCTCTCCGGCCGGCAAGGCCGTTACTCTGCAGTTCGCCGACAACACGTTGCTGCCGCTCCTGCTTGGCGACCACGACCGGCACCTCGTCCGCATCGAGCAAGCGCTCGGCGTACGCCTGTCTTGCCGCGGCAACCGCGTGGCCATCACCGGTGAAGTGTCACGCGTCGATGCAGCGCGGAGCATGCTGCAGGGCCTGTGGCGGCGATTGGAACGCGGCGAGGTGGTCGGGCGGCCGGAAGTGGAAGCGGCGATCCGGCTGGCAGAGACCGACCTCGATCCCCGGCTGCCGCTGTCCGACCTGCCGGCGATCCACACGCGGCGCGGCGCCGTCAGCCCGCGCAGCGCAGGGCAGGCAGCGTATATCGAGGCGCTGGCGTTGCACGACATGGTGTTCGGGGTTGGCCCGGCTGGCACCGGTAAAACCTACCTGGCGGTCGCCCAGGCGGTGGCGATGCTGCAAACCGGCAAGGTGGACCGCATCGTTCTGTCGCGTCCGGCGGTCGAGGCAGGCGAGCGGCTCGGGTTCCTGCCCGGCGACATGAAAGAGAAGGTCGATCCGTATCTGCGCCCGCTGTACGACGCGCTGTACGATCTGATGCCGGTCGACCAGGTCACGCGACGAATGAACAACGGCGAGATCGAGATCGCACCTCTGGCGTTCATGCGTGGGCGGACGTTGGCGCACGCCTATGCGATTCTGGATGAGGCGCAGAACACGTCTGCCATGCAGATGAAGATGTGGCTGACACGCATGGGCGAGGGCACGCGCATGGTCGTGACCGGGGATCTGACGCAGGTGGACCTGCCGGCGGGCGTGACGTCAGGGTTGCGCGACGCGCTGGATACGCTCGAAGGGATCCCGGGCATCTCCGTGGTGCGGTTCGACCGGCGTGACGTCGTGCGCCATCCGCTGGTGGCGCGGATCGTCGATGCGTACGATCAGCGTGCGGCAGCGCAGGGCGACAAGCGGCGCGAGGCCCGGCGGTCGCGCGATGGCGGGGATGCGGCGGGGAAATAGCGGGAATGGCCTCAGCCTCCAGACTGAACTATCATTGGTTGGTCGAGTCGACGGATCCGGCGCGTGGCTGCGGTTGCCTTGTGCTGGTACCCGGTTTGGCCGGCGGCATGAACGGGGGTCAGTGGCCCAAGGACGCGATGGCGAAGGGCCGGGATGCCATCGACGCGTGGACTGAAGCGGCGAACGACCTGGGCAGCGGCCCGGGGCGCCCGATGCCGTCGCCCGCGCAGCGCATGGTCCTGGACGCGGCATAATAGGCTATGGAACCTGGAAGTAGATGCCCCGCGCGAGCGGGGAACCAGCAAGAAATCGAGGTGATCGTCGCCGAGCC
>JASHQG010000250.1 GCA_030037665.1 Acetobacteraceae bacterium | reverse complement strand
CACGGCTTCGAGCGCTTTCTGTTCATCAATGGCCACGGCGGGAACGTGGCCACGGTGACCACCGCGTTCGACGAGATGTACGCGGGTGTGTCGATGCGCCCGCCTGCCGAGACCTGGCCGGTGCGCTGCCGCATGGTGTTCTGGTTCCAGGGCAAGCAGTGTTCCGCGTTGCGCAAGGAGTTGTACGGCGACGCCGAAGGCAGCCACGCCACGCCCTCCGAGGTGTCGCTGGCGCAGTTCTACCACCCGCAGGCGATCAAGCACGCGCAGATGTCGCCCAAGGTGGCGCCACGCAGCGACCGGTTTTACGACGCGGCGGATTACCAGCGGCGTTATCCGGACGGGCGGATCGGGTCTGATCCATCGCTTTCGTCGCCGGAGGATGGAGAGCGGCTCTACAAGGCGGCGGTGGCAGACATGGCGGAGCTGTACCGCGCGTTTCTGGCGAATTAACGCCGGTCGCGCTGACGGCTGCAGGGGTCGAGCCGCGTGGCGCCGACGGGAGGGTCGCCAGCGGGCACATCGCGCATTTCCGCGCCGCGGCCGGCGTCGCCCGGCCCGGTGGGCTGTCCCGCTTCGGTGATGGGGTAGCCTGGGCGCGCACCCGCCGTCTTGTAATCGCCGCTTGCTCCCACCCGCCCCCTTCGCTTACGCTGCACTGCGGCAGGAATGTTGACGTTTACCCGTTGTGCGGGAATGCACCCCCCTGCCTGGGCGGCGATTGATCACGCCATGGAAAGATCGGGAGATGCACGAGGTAGCGGCACAGGGACTGTACGATCCACGCAATGAGCACGACGCTTGCGGCGTCGGCTTCGTCGCGAACATCAAGGGCCGAAAGTCGCACGACCTGATCCACCAGGGTCTCAAGATCCTGGTCAACCTCGACCACCGCGGCGCCGTTGGCGCCGATCCGCTGGTGGGCGACGGTGCCGGCTGCCTGATTCAGATGCCCGACCGACTGTTGCAGGACTGGGCGAAGCGTGCGGGCAAGCACCTGCCGAGATCCGGCCGCTACGGCGTCGCGATGTGCTTCCTGCCGCGGGATGAACCGTCGCGCGACTTCGCCATCGCCCATTTCGAGCGAGTGGTGGCGAAGGAAGGCCAGACCATGGTCGGCTGGCGCGACGTGCCGACCGACCTGACCGGACTCGGCGAACGAGTCATCGAGACCATGCCGGTCATCCGCCAGGCGATTGTCGCGGCGTCGCCCGCGATCAAGGACCAGGACGCGTTCCAACGGAAGATCCTCGCCATCCGCAAGCAGATCCTGAACAACGCCCGTGCGATCGGTGAGCAGCGGCATCTGTTCGGACTGAGCGAACTCTATATGCCGTCGTTCTCGTCGCGCACCATGGTCTACAAGGGACTGCTTCTCGCGCCGCAGGTGGAGAGCTTCTACGAGGACCTGCGCAACCCGCTGACCGAGTCGGCGCTTGCGCTGGTGCATCAGCGGTTCTCGACGAACACCTTCCCCTCGTGGAAGCTGGCGCACCCGTACCGTTTCCTCGCACATAACGGGGAGATCAACACCGTTCGCGGCAACGTCAACTGGATGTACGCCCGTCGCCGCTCGATGGAATCTCCCTTGCTCGGCGCCGATCTCGACAAGATGTGGCCGCTTATTCCGCACGGCCAGTCGGATACCGCCTGTATCGACAATGCGCTCGAGATTCTCCTCGCCGGCGGCTACTCGCTCGCACACGCCATGATGATGCTGATCCCGGAGGCCTGGGCCGGGAACCCGCTCATGGATCCACAGCGCAAGGCCTTCTATGAGTATTATGCGGCGCTGATGGAGCCATGGGACGGCCCGGCGGCGATCGCTTTCACCGATGGCCGACAGATCGGCGCGACGCTCGACCGCAACGGATTGCGCCCAGCGCGCTATATCGTAACCGACGACGATCATGTCGTGATGGCCTCCGAAGCTGGCGTGTTGGCGGTGCCGGAAGAGCGCATCCGTCACAAGTGGCGGCTTCAGCCGGGCAAGATGCTGCTGATCGATCTCGAAGAAGGCCGCATCATCGACGACGCCGAAATCAAGCGGGAACTTGCCAGCGCGCATCCTTATGCCGACTGGCTGAAAGAGACGCAGTTCAAGCTGGAAGAACTGCCGGAGTCAGCCGAAACACATCCGCTGCAGCGTCCAAACGATCCGGACACGCTGCTCAGGCATCAGCAGGCCTTCGGCTATACCCAGGAGGACATGCAGTTCTTCCTGGAACCGATGGCACGCGACGGCGACGATCCTGTCGGGTCCATGGGCACTGACACCCCGATCGCTGTGCTCTCCGACAAGCCGAAGCTGCTTTACAACTATTTCAAGCAGAACTTCGCGCAAGTCACCAACCCGCCGATCGATCCGATCCGCGAGGAATTGGTGATGTCGCTGGTGTCCATGATCGGGCCGCGCCCGAACCTGCTCGGACACCATGCGGGCACGCACTACCGCCTGGAGGTCTCGCACCCGATTCTGACGAACGCCGATCTGGAGAAGGTGCGTGCAATCGACACCCTCGCCGCCGGTGGCGCCTTCCGCACCAGGACAATCGACACGACCTGGCCCACCAGCGAAGGTGCCGATGGCATGGAGCGCGCGGTCGAGCGCATCTGCCAGGAAGCGACCGAGGCGGTACTCGCCGACCACAACATCCTTATCCTCTCCGACCGTGCTGTTTCCGCCGATCGCATTCCCGTTCCTGCCTTGCTTGCAACCGCGGCCACGCATCATCACCTGATTCGTCAGGGCCTGCGCTGCCAGGTCGGACTTGTGGTGGAAAGCGGCGAGCCGCGCGAGGTGCACCATTTCTGTGTGCTCGCCGGTTACGGGGCCGAAGCCGTGAACCCCTACCTGGCGTTCGAGACGCTCGAGCAGCTTCGGGTGCAGAACGGGCTGCCGCTGAAGCCCTACGAGGTTCAGAAGAATTACATCAAGGCCGTTGGCAAGGGCATTCTGAAGGTGATCTCCAAGATGGGGATCTCCACCTATCAGTCGTATTGCGGCGCGCAAATCTTTGACGCGGTTGGCCTCTCCAGCGGCTTCGTGGAGAAATGTTTCACCGGCACTGCGACAACGATCGAAGGCGTCGGCTTCCGCGAAATTGCCCTCGAGGCGGTGCAGCGGCACAACAATGCGTATCACGGCGGGCCGCTGTATCAGGAGATGCTGGACGTCGGCGGCGACTACGCTTTTCGCCTGCGCGGCGAGGCACACGCCTGGACCGCGGACTCCGTCGCTAAGCTGCAGCATGCGGTGCGCGGCGAATCAGTGGCGACGTTCCGCGAGTTCACGAACATCATCAACGACCAGAGCAAACGGCTACTGACCATCCGCGGGCTGATGGAACTCAAGTCGGCCGATACGGCGGTACCGCTGGACGAGGTCGAGCCTGCGAAAGAGATCGTCAAGCGGTTCGCCACCGGCGCCATGAGCTTCGGCTCCATCTCGCGTGAGGCGCACACCACGCTCGCGATTGCGATGAACCGTATCGGCGGGCGTTCCAACACCGGCGAAGGCGGCGAGGAATCCGACCGCTACAAGCCTCTGCCCAACGGCGACTCGATGCGGTCACGGATCAAGCAGGTCGCGTCCGGGCGTTTCGGCGTGACGGCGGAATACTTGGTCAACGCCGACGACCTGCAGATCAAGATGGCGCAGGGTGCCAAGCCGGGTGAAGGTGGCCAGCTGCCGGGCCGCAAGGTCGACAAGAACATTGCTCGGGTGCGCTATTCCACGCCGGGCGTTGGCTTGATCTCGCCGCCGCCGCATCACGACATCTATTCGATCGAGGATTTGGCGCAGCTCATTCATGACCTGAAGAACGTCAATCCCGAGGCGCGGGTTTCGGTGAAGCTGGTCTCCGAAGTCGGTGTCGGTACCGTGGCCGCGGGCGTGTCGAAGGCACGTTCCGACCATGTGACGATCTCCGGCTTCGAGGGCGGTACCGGCGCGTCGCCGATCACCTCGCTGACGCATGCCGGCTCGCCGTGGGAGATCGGCCTCGCCGAGACGCAGCAGACGCTGGTGCTGAACGGATTACGCGGACGGATCGCCGTGCAGGTGGATGGCGGTCTTCGGACGGGACGCGACGTCGTGGTGGCTGCACTGCTGGGTGCCGACGAATTCGGCTTCTCCACCGCACCGCTGATCGCCGCCGGCTGCATCATGATGCGCAAGTGTCATCTCAACACCTGTCCCGTCGGTATCGCCACGCAGGACCCGGTGCTGCGCAAGAAGTTCACCGGCACGGCGGAGAACGTCATCAACTTTTTCTTCTACGTCGCAGAGGAAGTACGCGAGCTGATGGCGCGGCTCGGATTCCGCACGTTCAGTGAGATGATCGGCCGGGTCGATCGCCTGGACATGCGGCCCGCCGTCAATCACTGGAAGGCGAAGGGCGTCGATCTGTCGAAGATTCTGTATCATGTCGAGCCGAAGCCGGGTGTGGCGATCTACAATTGCGAGAAGCAGGAGCACCACCTTGAGCGTGCTCTGGACATAGGGTTTTTGGCCGCCGCGAGACCAGCGCTGGAAGATGGCAGGCCCGTGGTAATTGAGCGCGAGATCCGCAACGTGAACCGCACCGTCGGTGCGATGCTGTCGGGCGAAGTGGCGAAGCGCTACGGCCACACCGGCCTGCCTGACGACACCATCGCGATCAACCTGCATGGTACCGCCGGCGGCAGCTTCGGCGCATTCCTCGCGCACGGCGTGACGCTCAATCTGACCGGCGATGCCAACGACTATGTCGGCAAGGGCCTGTCGGGCGGACGAGTGGTGGTGCGCCAGCCGTCGGACACGAAGCGTGATCCGCTCGATAATATCATCGTCGGCAACACCGTGCTGTACGGCGCGATCGCTGGCGAGGCGTATTTCCAGGGCGTCGCGGGGGAACGCTTCGCGGTGCGCAACTCCGGTGCGATCGCGGTGGTGGAAGGTTGCGGCGACCACGGATGCGAATACATGACCGGCGGCGTGGTGCTGGTCCTGGGCAAGACGGGACGCAACTTCGCAGCCGGCATGTCCGGCGGCATTGCTTATGTCTACGACGAGCATGCGCAGTTCGAGACGCTGTGCAATCTCGCCGCGGTCGATCTGGAGCGGGTGTCGCCGTCAGAACGCGGCTCAGCCGATGCGGCAGGACGCCCGCGGCAGCGCGCGCCGAATGTCGAGGACAACGGCATGGGCGACCCGCTGCGGTTTGATGCCGAGCGTCTGCGCATTCTGGTCGAGCGCCATCTGCTGTTTACCGGCAGCGCGCGCGCCCGCGAGCTGCTGGACGACTGGGACATTGCGCTGTCGCGTTTCGTCAAGGTGACGCCGCAGGATTATCGCCGCGCGCTGCTGGAGCTGCGCGCAGAAGCCGAAGCGGCGAAGACCGTGGCGGCGGAATGAGAGAGTAAACCTCTCCCGCTTCACGGGAGAGGTCGGCGAGCCCAGCTCGCCGGGTGTGGGACATGCCGGTTGACGGCTGACCCCGCACCCGCCGCTCCGCGGCGATCTCTCCCGCTGATACACGGGAGATCGAAGGACATACCAATGGCCAACCCGACCGGCTTCATGGAGATCGAGCGGCAGGACCGCGGCTACGACAAGCCGGACGTCCGCCGCCACACCTGGAAGGAATTCGTCAAGCCGATGCCGCCGGACGCGGTGGCGCGGCAGGCCGCACGCTGCATGGATTGTGGGATTCCGTTCTGTCACCAAGGTTGTCCGGTCAACAACCAGATCCCTGACTGGAACAACCTCGTCTATCGTGACCAGTGGCGGCAGGCGCTGACCAACCTCCATTCCACCAACAATTTTCCTGAGTTCACCGGCCGAGTCTGTCCCGCGCCCTGCGAGGAATCCTGCACGTTGAATATTGAGGACAATCCGGTCACGATCAAAACCATCGAATGCAGCATCGTCGATCGCGGCTGGGCAGAAGGCTGGATCGTGCCCATGCTGCCGGCACGCCGCACAGGCAAGCGCGTCGCCGTGGTGGGTTCCGGGCCGGCCGGACTCGCCTGTGCGCAACAGCTTGCGCGTGCAGGACATGAAGTAACCGTGTTTGAAAAGCACGATCGCATCGGCGGTCTGCTGCGCTACGGCATTCCTGACTTCAAGATGGAGAAGCACCTGATCGATCGGCGCATCGAACAGATGACCGAAGAAGGCGTGAATTTCCAGACCAATATGGAGGTCGGCAAAGACGGCGCGACGATCGCATCATTGCTCCAAGGCCATGACGCCGTAGCTCTGACCGGCGGTGCAGAGTGGCCGCGTGATCTGCCGGTGGCGGGGCGGGAACTCGACGGCGTGCATTTCGCCATGGACTACCTGACCCAGCAGAACAAGCGCGGTGCCGGCGACCATGAAATGCGCGCGGCACCGCTCGGCACAATCACCGCGAAGGACAAACACGTCGTGGTGATCGGCGGTGGCGATACCGGCTCCGACTGCATTGGCACCGCGTTCCGCCAGGGCGCCGCGTCGGTGACCCAACTGGAAATCCTGCCGCGCCCGCCGGATCACGAGAACAAGGCGCTGACCTGGCCGGATTGGCCGCTCAAGCTGCGCACATCGCATGCGCATGACGAAGGCGCTGCGCGCGACTGGGCGGTGACGACCAAGCGCGTGGTCGGCAGCGACGGTCGCATCGAAGCGCTGGAATGCGCGCGCGTCGAATGGATGAAGGGCGCCGACGGCAGAATGCAAATGCAGGAGGTCGCCGGCGGCCAGTTCCGTCTACCGGCGCAGCTGGTGCTGCTGGCGATGGGCTTCCTCGGCCCGCGCCGTTCCGGGATGTTGGAGCAGGCCGGGCTGACACTGGACGCGCGTGGCAATGTCGCCGCGGACACGGTCGATTATCGCACGTCGATGGATCGCGTGTTCGCGGCCGGCGACATGCGGCGCGGGCAGTCGCTGGTGGTGTGGGCGATCCGCGAGGGCCGGCAGTGCGCCCGCGCGATCGATACGTTCCTGATGGGAAGCAGCCTGTTGCCAGCCTGATCGCGCGCGCCCATCGTTGGCGGCACGCCTCCCAGGAGAATCACACCATGCCGCGTCTGCAGTTTGGCGCCTTCCTCGCACCGCATCATCCGATCGGCGAGCACCCGATGCTACAGTTCCGTCGCGATCTGGACCTGGTGGAGCTCCTGGACAAGCTCGGCTACGACGAATTTTGGTGCGGCGAACATCATTCGAGCGGGTGGGAAATGATCGCCTCGCCGGAGATGTTCCTCGCCGCAGCCGCGGAGCGTTCGAAGCGCATCAGGCTGGCGACGGGTGTCGTGTCCTTGCCCTACCACCATCCGTTCAACGTCGCGCAGCGCATGGTACAGCTCGATCACATGAGCGGCGGGCGGGCAATTTTCGGCTCCGGCCCGGGCGCGCTTGCGTCAGACGCGCATACGCTCGGCGTCGATCCGATGGTGCTCCGCGACCGTCAAGACGAGGCGATCGGCATCATCCGCCGATTGTTCAACGGCGAGCGCGTCAGTTACAAGAGCGAGTGGTTCAACCTGAATGACGCTGCGCTGCAACTTCTGCCGCTGCAGGAGGAGATCGAGTTCGCGGTCGCGTCGCAAATCAGTCCGTCGGGCATGACGCTGGCGGGGAAATATGGCATCGGCATCATTTCGATCGGCTCGCTGTCGCGGGAAGGGCTGAACGCGCTGCCGACGCAATGGGGATTTGCGGAGGCTGCAGCGGCGCAGCATGGTCAGACGGTGGACCGAAAGAACTGGCGTGTCCTGCTGAGCTGGCATATCGCTGAAACCCGCGAGAAAGCCCGGGAACAGGCGCGAGACGGACTCTTCCGTCACCACAACGAGTACATCACCGGCACGCTGCAGCGGCCGGGTGCCAAGACATTCAAGACGCCGGACCAGGCGGTGGATCTGACGGCGTATTCAGACAGCGCAGTGGCAACGATCGGCACGCCGGACGATCTGGTCGCGCGGATCAAGCAGGTGCTCCAGATGAGCGGCGGGTTCGGTACCGTCGTGGGTTTCGTGCACGACTGGGCCAATCCGGAGAACACCATGCGAAGCTGGGACATGGTGGCACGGTACGTGGTGCCGGAGATCAACGGATATCTCGCGGGGCTGCGGACGTCGCGTGAGTTTGTTGCTACCAATCGTGCTTATTTTGAACGTGCGCGAGAGGCGGTGATGGCGAAGATCACCGAGAACGACGCTGCGACGGCCGCGCTGAAGGTGACGAAGTCGCCGATGCTCGCTGCGTCCGCGAGCAACATACCGGACCTCGAGAAGGCCAAGGCGGCGGACTAAAGGGCTGCTGCGAGGACTGCTGATCGGCGGTATGAAGTAGGGCGTCGCCGGCGAGCCCGAGATCGAGGCTTGGGCCATCCCGCGACCTGTGCCACCCTGGCGTTCAGTGACTTAAGAACCGCTTCGGGCAGGAGCATGGACATGGAAAGCAGCAGCGCGGTGGTGGACTTTCTTTCCGGGGTTCGCATCGTCGACTTCACGCAGTTCGAGGCAGGACCCTCCTGCACGGAAGCCCTCGCCTGGATGGGCGCCGAGGTGGTGAAGATCGAGAACCCGCAACTCGGGGATCCCGGCCGGAGGCGACAGCCGGGCAAGCCAGACAACGACCCCTATTACTTCCACGTCTTCAACGCCAACAAGAAGTCGATCGCGGTAAATCTGAAATCACCGCGTGGCCTGGCGCTCGTGAAGGACCTGCTGCGCAAGGCCGATGTTGCGGTAGAGAATTTCGCACCGGGCACGATCGAACGCCTTGGCCTCGGCTATGAGGTGGTGCGCGAGCTGAACCCGTCGATCATTTACGCATCGGTGAAAGGCTTCGGCGAGGGCAGCCCGTACGAAAGGAATCTCGCCTTTGACATGATCGCACAGGCCTGCGGCGGGACGTTCAGCGTCACTGGCGATCCCAACGGGCCGCCGACACGGCCCGGCATTTCGCTTGGCGATACCGGTACGGGCATGACGATGGCTATCACCATTGCCAGTGCGTTATTCAAGCGGCAGATCGACGGCAAGGGCCGTCGGCTGCAGGTGGCTATGCAGGATTCAATCCTGCATTACATGCGCATCAACTTTGCGACCCAGGGACTGACCGGTAAGCCGGCGCAGCGCGGCGGCAGCAAGGTGCCGGGAGTCAACAATGCGCCGATGGGCCTCTATCCGTGCAAGCCCGGTGGGCCGAACGACTACGTCTACATCATGACGAGCCGTGCCAATCCCGACCATTGGGACCGCTTGCTCAAGCTTGTCGGGCGCGAGGATCTGATCGGTGATAAGCGCTATGCAACGCCGTCGGATCGGGTCGAGCGCGAGGCGGAAGTGGACGAAGTGATCGCCGCGTGGACGCGTCTGCACACCAAACACGAAGCGATGGACGCCGTCGGTGCTGCCGGCATCCCCGCCGGCGCCGTGCTGGACACGATGGAATTGCAGAACGATGGCAGCTTCGAGCGACGCGGCATTATGCAGACGATCCATCACCCGACACACGGAGACTTCAAAATGCCTGCATGGCCGGTCCGGGTGGACGGCAAGCCACCGCGGCTGGAAACGTCGCCGGTGCTGGGGCAGCACACAAGCGAAGTGCTGCGGTCGTGGCTAGGGTTGGCTCCCGGCGACGTTGACGGCCTGCGCAGCGAAGGCGCGGTGGCGTAGGCGCAGAGTCGGTCTTCCTCCTCGGTCTTGCTGGAAGGGGCGGGGAGGCTGCCGCCCCCGCGCAGTTCCTCCCCTCACGGCGTGCCGCGACGGGACATGGCCTGAGGGATCAGAAAGCGAAGAGGTCGCGCGCGTTTCCGCCGCAGATCGCGGCTCGGTCGTCGGCTGCCAGCTTCGCGGTCATGATATGCTCGATCGGGTCGTAATCGGCCATGTCGTAAGGATAGTCGGTCCCCAAAAGGATCTTCTTCGCCCCGAACAAACCGACAAGCGCCTCGAGCTGGGGCGGTGTGAAGACGATCGTGTCGAGATAGAACTTCTTCAGATAGAAGCTCGGCGGCTTTGGCAGGTTGCCGTGGGTATCGCTGCGCGCGCCCCAAGCGTGGTCGATGCGGCCCGAATACGCCGGCAGGAAACCGCCGCCGTGTGCGGCAATGATTTTCAGGTTCGGACAGCGCTCCAGCACGCCGTCAAAGATCAGGTGATGCATCGCCACCGTCGTATCCAACGGATTGCCGATGACATTGTTGAAGTAGAACCGAGTCAGCCGATCTGGCTGCGGATAGCCACTGGGATGGATGAATACGACGACACCCAGTGCCTCAACCCTTGCCCAGAATGGTGCGAGGTCGGGGCCGGACAATTCCCTGTCGCCGACATGGGCCAGTAGTTCGACGCCCTTCAGGCCGAGTGTCTTGATCGCGTAATCCAGCTCCTCGGCGGCTGCCGTGCCGCCTGCCCCGAGTGGCACGCTGCCCAGCCCATCGCGGCCGGAATGTGCGCCTTCTCCCTCGCCATGATCGCGACGATACCCTCGTTCACCAGGCGCGCCGGTCTGACGCCAATGTCCGGCGGCACTGTGTCATGACATGGGCCCGGGGCCGGGCTGATCACCCGCGCATCCAGACCCATCACCTCGAAGTCACGCATGCGCAAACCGAGATCAAGCAGGTTTGGAGCGCGGCCGGCGTCCTGCTTGCGGGTGAGGAACTGGGTCTCCTCGGTTAGCAGCTTGCCGCGCGGATTGGACGGGGCGTGCGGCCTGGCGAGGTCCGCCGCAGCGGGGACGGCGGCGTGCGAGCGGATATCCACGGTCAAGCTGCGCGGGCGGATCTCCCGCCCGGGCCGGCCGTGCCGTCGTGCGGCCGTGTTCCGGTAGTGGTTGTACGGCTCAGCCATTCCGTCTCCTCCCGGCGAAAAGCGTCATTGCGATGCGGGCGGTGCCGCCGCAATCTCCAGCGAGCAGAGGCGCTGCGCGTCCGCCGGAGGGAGATTGCTGCAGCGCCACGCGCCACGCGCCACGCAATCACAGCGGTGAGCGCTGCGCCGCGTGCCGCAGCATGACAGATACGCTTGGGAGCCGACCGCATGAATGAATTCTCCACCATCCGCCTGCCGACCGAGAAGATGCTGGCTCGTATCGAGGGACCCATCGGTTGGATCACGTTCAACAATCCATCCCGTCGCAATGCCGTGTCAGTTGAGATGTGGGAGGCGATTCCGACGATCCTCGACCGTTTCGAGTCCGACCCACAGGTGCGGGTTGTCGTGCTGCATGGTGCGGGTGAGGCGGCGTTCATCGCCGGAGCCGACATATCGCAGTTCGAGCAGGCCCGGTCCTCAGCGGACGGCAACGCGCATTACGACACGATCACCGAGCGCGCGAGCCGACGCCTGTCTGAATGCAGCAAGCCGACGATTGCGATGATCCACGGCTGGTGCATTGGCGGCGGCGTCGGTATCGCGGTGTGCTGCGACCTGCGCATCGCCGCGGACAATGCGAAATTCGGCATCCCGGCCGTGCGGCTGGGCGTCGGCTACGGCCACAAGGGCGTTCGGAAGCTGATGGAGCTGGTCGGTCCCTCTTTTACCAAGGAGATCTTTTTCACCGCGCGGCATTTCTCGGCCGACGAGGCCCGGGAGATGGGCTTGGTCAATCGCGTGCTGCCCGCAATCGAACTCGAAGCCTATGTGCGAGGCTATTGCGCGACCATCGCCGACAACGCACCCATCACGATCGACGCCCTGAAACGCACCGTCGGCGAGCTGCTGAAAGGGCCCGACGGCGATCTTGCACTGTCCGACCGACTGGTGCGGGCATGCTTCGAAAGTCAGGACTACATCGAAGGGCGCCGTGCTTTCATGGAGAAGCGGCGGCCAGTGTTTCGGGGCATGTGACGACGGCGAATGTGTTCAGCAGCAAACAAGGCCATCGTCGCTGATGCATTGTCATGACCGCCCCCACCACCCGGGTCGGCCGATCTCGTCCGGTGCGGCTATGGCGCCTTCCTCGCGGCGGTCACCTCTGGGCAGGGTCATCGACGGTCCTGCGCGAATTCACTGCGCGCAGAACGGATCTCCGGCCGGGCGGGGTCTCGGGTGCCTCTGCCACTTCCTCGTAGGTCTTCCAAGGCCTCTCGACCGCTGGCCGCAGATCGCGCGGCGCGGGGTTGAGCTGCGGCTGCGGTGCCGGCGCGGTGACGTCGGCCGATATCACGCCATTGTCCGGCCGGTCGTAGATGAAGCCGTGAGTTGGATAGACCGCGCCGAACGTGCCGCCGTAGCCCAGGCCGACACGGACCGCCGTCCAGTCGTTCGCCTCGGAGACATCCACGACGGGCACGTCACGCGACACGTTACCGCGCATGCCGTCACTCCACCAGTTCGCCTGGTCGATCGCGATCTCGCGGCGGTTGATGATCCGGCTGACCACAGCGACATGACCGAGCCGCATATGCGGGTTGGACTTGAACGCCAAGACACTGCGGAGCTCCGGCACGCGGCCGCGGGCATAGACGCCGGCAGCGAGATTCCACCACTGCCAGGCGTCACCGACGAGGTCGATGCCTGAATCGCTGCGGGCGAATGGCACGCAGGAGATGCCACCTCGGGCCACCCAGTGGCTGACTCGCCCCATCCGACGGGCGATGCCGTGGCGGATGACAACGTCATCTGTTGCTTCGGCGCCGAATGCGCGGTGGCTTGCCGGTTCCCAGCGCGCGATGTGATGGCCTATGACGAATCGCCCGTATTCGGGGTGCACCAGCACGTGCGGGAGGCGGATCTGCTCACGATGCACGTATTCGTGGTGGAACCGGCCCCTCTGCACGCTGGCATGGTAGGAGGCGGCGTGATGGCTAGCGGCACGTTTGTGTCCAGAGGTGGCAGCCTGTGCGTGGGGCGCTATGAGCGGCGTGGCGACTGCGAGGACTGATGCAAGCGATATGGTCTTCAGCCCGATTGGCCCCACCCCCATCGGCGTTCTCCCCGCTTTTTTGCCCGACCGGAACGGCGTTAGAGCGTGATTCGGGGACTGGCAACCCGCAGCCCCTCGGTTTCTGCATGGCAGGTAGCAATTTGCTAAGGGGGGCTGTGGATAAACGACAAATTCGGGACAATTCTCCTATTGCCTCAATTTTGATCTAGCGCGAACACGACTGCGGGCCGGTGCGACGAGTCGCCTCCGGCATCCGCTCTGTCTCGTTACTTTGATGTATCTACTTGCAGGCGGTGACCATGATTTCCACCAGCACCGCCGGGTGCGCCAACTCGGCCTGTACGCACGCACGGACGGGTGCGCCATTGCCGGGCAGCCACGGCGTCCAGACCTCGTTCATCGCCGGCCGGTCGTTGATGTGCTTCACCCAGATCAGCGCCTGCAGCAGCCGCGTCTTGTCGGTACCATGATGTTCGAGCATGGCGTCGATTTGCTCGAGCACGTCCGCCGTTTGGCCTCTGATGTCTTTGCCGGTGTCGCGGGCCGTAATACCCGGGAGATAAACGAAACCGTGATATTCAACGGCCTTGGATAGAATGGCGCCCGGTTCGGTGCGGATGATCTTGGCCATGGCGTGCGTCTGAGCCTCCCACTGGTGCTTTGTGGGTTCTATTGCATGCCTGAACCCCAGGCCAGTGGGCTCACTGAGGGGTGTGGCTGGTTTCAGCGCCGGTGTTGCGAATGCAGTCGGAGATCAGTTGGTCATGCTCGTGCAAGGCGGAGAGGTTCTGGGTCGGCACCGCCCCGGGCCGGTAGTTGCTGGCGAACGGCGAATCGACTTGCGGCAGCGGGCTGTAGATATCGTCCCGGTGACGGATATCGTACACCTGCTCCGCGCGTTGCCGGCAGGCTTCAGCGGTCTCGGCGTCGGCGCGTGCCTGGCCGCTGATCGGCGGCGGCGGTGGCGGCGGCGCTGCCTCGCTACAGCCCGCCAGCAAGAGCACCAGTCCGAGCGTGAAGCGCGTCATGCGCGGGCCTCCGTAAGCTGCTGCGCCGACGGCGGGGCCAGCACAAAGGGTGGCAGGCTGGTTCGGAATCGCGCCTCGTCAAAGCGGGCGTCCGCCGTCAGCGGCGCGGTAGCCGCCGTGCGCAGCAGGCTCGGGTGCAGTTCGGCGCCATCGCGCTGCAGGCGCAGAAGCGGTAACGCCCATTCCACCCGGGCCAACAGGTCGACGAGCGCCAGTAGTCGCAGGCAAAGCGACAGTCCGTAACTGGTTCCCATGCCAACGGTTCCGTCGATGGCGCCGGCCCAGCAGCGCGCGTCACGGTCCGCGAGGGCGAGGTCCGTGTGGCTACCATCCGGACGGCGGAATCGGAACCCGCGCACGGCACCCCAACTCTGCGCGATGGCGGCGTCCCGCGCTGCGTACCAGGCGCGTGCCAGGTCGTGGCCCAACACGGGAGGAAGCGACTCCGGCGGGATATCGACAAGGTAGGTCAGACTGCCGTCCGGTCCCGCCCCAACTCGCACATATGAGGACTGTGCTCGCATGCTCATTGGTATGAGGATGTACTGCCGAAAGGCCGTGCGCCAGGGGGCAAAGACAATTTCTCTGCCAGGGAGGATCTGATGGAACTGTGGGAACTGACGGCGGCGGAGGCAGCGCGGCACATGCGCGCGGGGACGTTGCGGGCGGAATCGCTGACCGAAGCCTGCCTGGGACGGATCGCAGAGCGAGAACCGGCGGTGCGGGCATTCGCCTGGTTCGATGCCTCCGCGGTGCGCCGGGCGGCGGCCTCGGCGCCAGCCGGCGCGCTGCACGGCTTGCCACTCGGTGTCAAGGACGTGCTCGACACCGGTGATATGCCAAGCGAATATGGATCTCCGATCTGGGCGGGGTGGCGGCCGCGCGCGGATGCTGCATGCGTGGCGTGGGCGCGTGCCGCGGGCGCTGTGGTGATCGGCAAGACCGTCACTACCGAGTTTGCCACACGCAAACCGGGCCCGACGACCAATCCAGCAAATCCAGGCCATACGCCGGGGGGATCGAGCAGTGGCTCAGCAGCGGGGGTCGCGGCAGGGTTCTTCCCGTTTGCCTATGGAACTCAGACCGCGGGCAGCGTTGTCCGCCCGGCGGCGTTCTGTGGCGTGGTCGGATACAAGCCGACCTTCGGGCTGATCTCCCGGATCGGCATGAAGATCATGTCTGATAGTCTTGATACTGTTGGTATTTTGGCGCGTTCCGTCGCGGACTGCGCATTACTTGCCGGCGCGGTCTCCGGGCATGAGCTGGGCGATCCGGACATGCAGACGTCGGCTGCGCCGCGGATCGGAATCTGCCGGTCGCCAAGCTGGGGCTTGGCGGCGCCGGAGACCCACGCCTTGGTGGAGCGGGCGGCATCTGCGTTGGCCAGGGCGGGTGCTCGCGTTGAAGATCGCGAGTTGCCGCGGGAATTCTCGGATCTGGTTCGGGCGCATCCGATCGTGATGAACAGCGAAAGCGGACGCGCCCTGGGCTGGGAGTTGGCGAACGCGCGTGATGGTTTGAGCCCGGGTCTGTGCGAGCGCCTCGAATTCGGACTCGCCTGCGACGTCGCAGAGCGCGCCGCTGCGCAGGATGTATTCACGTGCAGCCAGCGCGAATTTCCCACGTCCATGGAGGGACTGGATGTGTTGGTGACGCCGGCTGCGCCGGGTGAGGCGCCGGCGGGTTTGGAGTGGACCGGCGACCCCGCATTTAACTTCATCTGGACGAGCCTCCACGTGCCGTGCGTGACCGTGCCGGCTGGGCACGGGCCAAACGGTCTGCCGCTGGGCATTCAAATCGTCGGCCGCCAGGGTGAGGACAAGGCGGTACTGGCCTGGGCACAATGGGTGGCGACAGCGTTGAGCTGAGTCGTCGCAAGAGGTCCGCCAGGACCGACGACGGATCAGCAGCACGCCGGCAATCCGTGCCGATTCGTGTTTGCGACAAAGCATCAGCACCGTGACGTGAGGGCCGAGGCAGCGTGTCCGGCTTCATGCATTCGAACACGGCGGCGGTGCGGATTGGACTGGCGGTGCCGCCGCGGATCTTCAGTGGAAAGCCAATGAACCTGAACCGGCCTCGGCCAATGAGTTCATCGAGATGGGCCAGGCATTCCATGTGGGTGATGCCGCGCTCGGCGCAGGCCATGTGAGCGAGGAAATTCGGCTCGCCCTCCGGCGCCGGGCTGATCGCCTCGACGCCGAACATGAGGATGCCCTTCTCGACGAGCCAGTGTACCGATTCGAGCGGGAGGCCAGGGAAATCCTGCCGATAGTCGGGCTTGCCCGGCAGCCGAATTGGTCGCCGTGTAGATCAGGACGGTATCGCGTGGGCGGATCTCCTGGCGGGAATGTTCCAGTGCCGCTTGCATCTCTGGGACGGTGATCGCGTGCTTCAGCGGCACGTGTGAGAGGTCGAGGCAGATTGCCTCGGTAGAGAAACTCTCGAACGGGACGTGGTCGATCGACGGCGCACCAGGCCGTGGGTCGAAATGCACCGGTGCGTCGACATGCGTGCCGCAATGATCGGAAACCGCGATCGACAAGGCTTTCGAAGAAAACACGGTGTTGCCGTCCACGCGCTTGTCACTGTGGTCGCTCCACACGCTCATGATCATCGGTGGGTGGTTTGGATGCGTCTGCGTGCGGTGGAAGATCTCGCGGCTGAGGTCGATGAATTCCATGGCGCCGGGGACTCCGTATTGTTCGGTTATTGGGCCAAACGTGACGGGTGGCGGTGGGAAGACAAGCCAGACATCACTCCCACGCGGGGCGAAAAGCCAGCGAGCGAAATCCGATTGCCGCGGGACCAGCGGGCTGATACGTCATCCCGATCGCTTCACGCCGCGACCTCTCCCGCTTCGTCAGCGAGATGTTCTTCGAGGCTGTCCTAACTCCTCTCTCACTTCGACTTCGATTGCATCGAGCAGACGGGCAGGGAAATGCCGCGGAACGTCCCGCGTTATGAACACAAGCCGCGTCGTATGGTCCGATGACGGCCAGCGCTCGAGAAACTCAGGCGCCGAAAACACGTGCTGCACCCCATGGATCACTGCCGGACGGCCAGGCATTTCCTCAATGCCCACCAGGCCCTTAACCCGTAGCAGGCGCGGCCCGCAGTGCTCCGCGAGGGCCTGCAACAGCAGGGTTAGCGCCAGAGCGGGCACCAGCCGGTCGCGTTGCAGGGTGAACGTATCAACGCCATCGGTATGCTTGGCGCGAATGAACGGCGAGCGCGCACCTGTGGCGGGCAAAGAGGCCAACCGGCTCCTGTGCGCAACCGGATTGGCGGTCGAGAACACTGCGTCGGGAGGCACGACGCCGGTCGTCAGCAAGTCTGCGGTCGGGTTCAGCGCGGTAAGCCGTTCGCGCAACGAATCCGCCGGCCTGGTGACATCGGTCTTGCTGAACGCCAGGCAATCGGCCAGCGCCACCTGCCGTCTCGCTTCCGGGTGCTGATCGAGCGTCGCTTCGGCGTGCACAGCGTCCACGACGGTCAACAGCGTACCAAGCGTGTGGCCGCGCGCGACGCCGGAATCAGCCATGAGCGCCTGCAGGATCGGCGCCGGATCGGCCAGGCCGGAGGTTTCGATCAGCACGCGCTCATAGGTGACCTCACCTGCCTCGCGGCGTGATTGCAGCTCGAGCAGCGTCGCCACGAGGTCGCCGCGCACGGCACAGCAGAGGCAACCGGTGGTTAGTGCCAGCAGGGTCTCGTCGCTGCTGGCGATCAGGTGGTGGTCGAGGCCGATCTCACCGAATTCGTTGACGATCACGGCCGTGCTCGCGAAGGCGGGATCGCGCAGGATACGTCGGATCAGCGTGGTTTTGCCGCTGCCGAGGAAGCCGGTGACGATCGATACGGGTCGGAAACCCGGCCCCCTTTCGTCAGGACAGGTCGAGGCGTGCACTGCCGCCGTTGGGCACGCCCCAGCCTCTGGCAAACCCGATTGGTCTGATTTTGCCCTTTTGTTGCCCAATATTCTCACCCGCCGCCGCTGATCGGCGACCTCTTCCGCCCTAAAGCGGCGGGGGAGGATTCACGGGTCCACCCGCGCTGTCGCACTGCCGGTGACCACTTCCTTGCCGTCCTGGTTCGTCGTCGACAGAGTCAGATCGACGTAATGTTGGCCGCTCTCCTCGCGGATCGCCGCGACGGTTGCCTTCGCGTCCAGGTCGTCGCCGGGCCATACCTGATTGGTGAACCGCACGCCGAACTTCGTCAGCCGTCCGGCACCGACGTAGTTCGTCAGCATCTTTCCCGTCAGCCCCATCGTCAGCATGCCATGGGCGAACACGCTGGGGTAGCCTGCGACTTTCGTCGTGTAGACCTCATCGGCGTGCAGCGGATTGTAGTCGCCCGAGGCACCGCAGTACATGACGATTTCGGTGCGCGACAGGTTCTCGACGACGCGTTCGACATGCGCGTCACCGACCCGGAGCTGGCTCGCTTTCAATGCCATGGTGTGGTTCTCCTCAGCCCTGGTCAACCGGACGCTCGGTCGTCACGCCGACGCTGCGTGCAGTGACCACCAGCTCGCCGTTCTGGTCGCGGTATTCCTTGATTGTCTCGCGAAATGTCAGTTTGCCGGCGCGCTTGCTCTCGCGCTCCCAGGTGTTCCCTGATTTTGTCTCCACCGTCAGCACATCACCCGGACGCAGCGGCCGGTGATACTCGAAATGTTGTTCCGCATGCAGTCCGCCGCCACCGCCAGATCGCTTCTCCACGCCACTCGGGGTCTTGCCCGACCCGAACCACGGTTGTCCGGGACGCCAGCGCAACGGATATTCCGGGTCGAACTGCGCCACTGCCTGCGCAAAGGTGGGCGGCGCAATGATGCCGCCGGCCTCGGTCTTCTTGGCCGCTTCGGCATCGTGATAGACCGGGTTCGTGTCGCCGACGGCGCGCGCGAACAGCATGATGTGGCCCGCTTCAACGGGGAAGGTGATCTTGGTCAACGGTTCCCTCCAAGGCTTCGATTCGGTTGAACCTAGCAGGCTGCTGCCCAAACGGAACAGGGTCGCGCTCTGATGCGCCGCGCACGGAGGGGCGGGGCGCGGGTGCGCGCGGCGCTCGATGCGACGGAGATCCGCACCGGCGCCGCGGTGGAGCCGGCAGCAGCGACTGCCGATGCACTGCGGTTCCGCAACGCACCTGGCTGGCTGCCGCGCGGACGGCGCGTCTATGCAATTGGCGACGTACACGGATGTAGACGGCAGCTTGTCGACCTGTATGCCACGATCGCAGCTGACCTGGCAGCACGGCCAATCCCGTCAGTTCTGCTGATGCACCTCGGCGACTATATCGATCTTGGGCCGGACAGTGCCGGTGTGATCGACGTGCTGTCGCGGCCATCGCGGATCACAGGCGCCACAAGGATCAACCTGATAGGCGACCATGAGCGGATGCTGCTCGATGCGCTAAGCGGCGATCGCGCCGCGGCAACCGACTGGCTGTGGGCGGGCGGACGTGCGTCCTTGGCTAGTTGGGGCATCGATCCGGACTTACCGCGCGAGGAATGGGAAGCGGCGCTGCCTGCCTCGCATGTCGCGTTTCTGCGCAGTCTTGTTCTGACACATCGCGAAGGTGATTACCTGTTCGTGCACGCCGGGATCCGCCCTGGCGTTACGTTGGCGCGGCAAACGCCGGATGATCTGCTGACGATGCGCCAACCCTTCCTGTGGTCAGATGCGAACTTCGGTGTCGTCGTCGTGCATGGCCACAACACGTCACCGCTACCGGCTGTAACGAACAATAGAATCGGAATCGACACGGGTGCTGGACACGGCGGACCGCTGACCTGTGCCGTGCTGGAAGAAGACCGCGTGGGGTTCCTTGCCGCTTGACCCCGCACTTTCAGCGCGACGTTCTGTCGCTTCGGCTATTGGTTGCCGACACGGGCGACGAAGGCGATGCCGTTCAGGGTCGTGTGCGGCGGCGCACGCCAGACCGGCAGTTATGACAGCGGCGACGCAATTGTCGCATCACCTCGTAACAATATGAGACGACAAAAAGATATTCTCGGTAACGATGAATTCGCGGGGAATCTCGACCGGTCAGGGTGGGCAGCCTAGCTGGCGTGCCGCGCCCGCCGCACTTCCAGCCACTGCCACACCAGCAAAATCGGCACACCGACCGCCAGATCGCGCGCGCGGCGGATGAGTGAGACGCCGAGCGACAACTCCGGGGGCACGCCGAAGATCGCACCGAGACCGGCGTAGCCAGCCTCTTGGACGCCGGCATTGACCGGCACCAGGAATGCCATCGCCGCAGCAGCGGAGAGCAGCGCCTCGATCGCCAAAGCGTCGTCGAAATCGATCGGCACGCCCAGGATGCGATAGGCAATCCAACCGGCGACGCCGGCGCCAATCCAGCCCAGCACGTGCATTGAGAAGCCGACGGCAAGTCGCAGTGCCTGCCCGTAGATTAGCGAGAACTCTTCCTGCAGCACATCGACGCCGTCTTTTGCCGTGCCAAACCACCGGCCGGAGATGCGCTGGCCGATGCGTGCGAACAATGGTGCAGCGCCCTGTTGCAGCCAGACGAATACGAAACCCGCCATGACCGCGAGGCCGAGACCGATCTCCACAGGCACAGCCAGACCGGAACGCGGTGCACGCGCAAGCAGGATGCCAAGGCCAATGCCGGTGAACGCGAGTTGCGCCAGAAACTCCGCTGTAACGTCCACCACAGTGGACGCCGTGGCGAGTGGCCAGGAAATGCCGTGCAACGTCACCGCCCGCGCGCCGAAGATGAAGCCGCCGACCTGGGAGAAAGGCAGGCAGTTGGCGGAGGCGTCGCGCACCATCCGACCCCACACGAACAGCCACAACCGGCGAGCGGCACCCGGTGGCACGATGGTGTTCCAGGCAACCCCAAGCACCAGGAATAGCAACAACTGCCAGGCGCAGATTGCGGCGAAGCCGCCCCAGCCGGCAGAAGCGATCGCTGCCAACACGCCGCCGAAGCCGAACCAGAAAATCAGCGAAATGGAAACCAGCAGGCCAATGCCGGCCAGCACGAAGGAGAGTTTACGCACCCAGAGCGCCTCGAGATTTTGTGCGGCTTCTGCCTGTCAGATGGCATGCCGGCAAGGGGAGGGTGAGGGGGGCAGCCACGGCGGGTGTACCGGGCAGTAATGAATCGTCAAGGTTTCTATGGTTAGGGCGAGCGGTAACGGGTTTTCACCTCACATGATGCTGAAGACCGCCGATGGCAACGACCGGTGCTGCGGGGGCACCGCGCAGCGGATTACAGGTTGTGCGACTGCTGTCACGCATGGGATTGGTACAGCATTCGCGGAGACAAATTATGAGAACCGCTTGCGCCGGAGTTCCGCGCGGCTGCTTTGGGGGTTGAACGGCAGTGTGTACTCGCCGTCGGTTCCCTGGCTATCGCCATGAGCGCGATGGACCCGTTGGTGGAAGACCAGCTACGTGTCGAGCTCGACGCTGCGACATCAATCTATAACGCGCATTGCGTCCGATGCATTCGTCATCTGAGGACGGCCTCCCGTATCCCGGCTGATCAGCTCTGGCATGCCGGGCGCGCCGGTAACGGGCTTCGTGCTCTGGTCGCGGGAACACACCGAACCCTACCAGCCGTCATCCGCGTCATCCGTGACTAATAGTCCGTCTGCCGCGGCATCACGCTTTGACCACGGCCGACTTTCCCCGCATGAACCGCCGTGCCAACCGCACCAGGCCAGGCACCGTCTCGGGTCGCTTCAAGCGCGGATCGTAATTGGCCAACCGCCGGTCGTTTTCCGCCAGACAGAGGTCCATCAGCAGCGCCGTATCGATATCCTCGCCCACCGACGCCGCGCCGTTCACCGTGAAATTCGCATCTTGAGCCGCACCTCCCGAGACGTCGCGCGCGAGGCCGATGCGCTCCCAGATCAGGAACCCCCACACGCCGAGCGTCTTCAGAAAGAACCAAGGACGCCGCCACAACGGCATCTGCCTCCGATGCCAGTCCACCCAATTGACATAGAACAGGATATGGCGTGCCTCTTCCTGGATCACGGGCTCGAACGTGTCGACCAGCTCGACCGGGAAGAACCCCGACCGCCGCGCCAGCTCAAACAGGCCGAAGGCGAAGAAGCTGTCGATGCATTCGGAGTAGCCGGTGACCATGAAGCCCCATTCGGGGTCGCGAGGCGGCACGTATTCCGGTTCGGGCTCCAGATTGATGCCATAGGCGGCGACGAGCCGCGATAGGACTTCCTTGTGTCGGCCTTCCTCGAAGGCCATATGCTCAACGGCCTGACGCAGCAGGGGATGCGTAATGCGCTCGGCGTAGCTCAGGATGCGCCGGCGGGCACGGCCCTCGGTCTGCACCGCGATGTCCCAGATGGGCAGGCTGATCAGGCGCTGGCGCGCCGCGTCCTCAAGGACCGGCCAGTCGATGACCGCCGGCTTGTACGGATTGAACGTCTCCAGCAGCATGCGGCAGAACGCCGACGGATCCCGCGGGCCTTCCTCATAGCGCCAGTGGCGCGCTGCGTGGTCGGCTGCCTCAATGATCGAGTTGTCCATGGTTCGGCTCGTCGTCTGCGGTACTCTGTTTATGGAAGTCATGCCGTGGCAAAACAAGTGAATCATCCTAAGGTACCGCGGCTGTCCTCCAAAACCCTGAAGTTTTTGTAACATCCGATGTCGACGATGTTACCGCAGCCGTCGACGGTATGGCGATGGAATTCCTACCCACAACGCCAGGGCTGCAACGGTACCGCGACCCGCGGTTTGGCTGACACAGACCCTACCCTTTATCGGCCCCAAGCCAGCGCGGGCACTCAATCAGCCTGCACGGGGCGAGGTTGCGCCGGTCTCCATGAGCGTGGGCGCGCCCGTGCGTGACTGTTGGCAGTTCGTCCCAGCTCCTTGCCTCTCGGGCCACCCAATGAAATCATAACGGACGTGCAGGAAACGCAGGAGGTCGCAGCGTGAAAGTGGGGTTCATCGGCGTCGGCAACATGGGTGGACCCATGTGCCGCAACATCATCCGCAACACCAACCACGAGGTCATCGTCTTTGATCTCAATTCCGACGCAGTAAAGGCGTGCACGGAGCTCGGCGCGGCGGCCGGCGCATCCGTCGCTGACGTCGCCTCGCGCTGCGACGTGATCCTCACCTCTCTGCCCATGCCGAACGTGGTGGAACAAGTCGCGCTCGGCCCGGACGGGATCGCTGCGGGTGCGAAGTCGGGCACAGTCTACATCGATCTCTCCACCAACGCGCCTGCCACCGCACGCCGCTGCGCCGCAGGGATGCAGGCGAAGGGGCTCGCGATGCTCGAAGCCCCGGTGTCAGGTGGCACCGCGCGGGCCAAGGACGGCACCATCGTCATCATGGTCGGCGGGGATGCGGCGACGTTCGAGGCACAACTCCCGCTGCTGAAATCGTTCAGCGGCGAAGTCGTGCATGTCGGCGGCATCGGCATGGGTTCGACCGCGAAGCTGATCAATAACATGCTCGCCTTCTGCAACTCCGCTGCAGCAGCCGAGGCGCTGATGATCGGCAAGCGCGCCGGCATCGATCTGCACAAGCTCGACCAAGTGATCCGCAACGCATCCGGCATGTCGAGCGGTTATGCCAACATGGCAACAAAGGCATTCAAGGGCGCCTTCGACGCGACATTCGCGCTCGACCTTGCGCACAAGGACCTGCGGCTCGCGATGGAAATGGCGGACGAGCTGGGCGTCCCCGGAATGATCGCGCCGCAGGTGATGAACCTGATGCGAATGGCGCGTGGCATGGGTCTGGGTGGGGCCGATTCAACCGCGATGATTCGCGTCTACGAGCGGGCGCTGGGCACGGAGGTGCGCGCATGATGGAGCGCTTGTGACTGAGGCGCGTCGAGGTCAGGGCAAAGCCGCCATAAACACTGCGCATGTGGCTTCCCGCGCTGAGCGAAGGTCCGCAGTTGGGTGATGCGCGAGGTCCCTACCGGTTCGCCGAAACGCTGCTGAAGGCGACGCCATGAAGCGCGAGGGCCGTCCGCGCGCTCGGCCGCATGCCCTCGTGGTGCGGAACGATCCGTTCGTCTCGGATGCCGCGACGGCGGCACCTGGAGACGATGACGAGACAAGGTTGGCGAGCAACTCCGCTGACGCGATCGAGCGCCTGTGTGGTGGCGGCGTCGATCCTGAGCGTTCTCTTTGGGCTGACGCGGTCTCTCGGCATTCGCAACGGCCGACGCAATCGGTCTGCCCCCAGGTCAATACAAATCGGGATCGGCGCGCACCTAAGGGGTTGTTCATCCGTTGCGCGCTGGCGCGGCCATGTTGAAGCACGCCACTCGGATCGGCAAGAAGATCTCATTGCGGAATTTTGACCGCGCCATCAGCCGCGGCATAATACCGCCATGAACATCATCATGCACGATTTGGCCGGCGCCGATCCCGCGCTGCGGTTCAGTCCGTATTGCTGGCGCATCCGCTTCGCGCTGGCACACAAGGGCCTGCCGGTGGAAACGATCGCCTGGCGCTTCACCGACAAGGCTGCGATTGCATTCTCCGAGCAGGAACGTGTGCCAGTGATCCGCGACGGCGACACGGTCGTGTCGGACAGCTGGGCGATCGCCGAATATCTCGATAAGCAATATGAAACGCCAACATTGTTTGGTGGCGCCGCGGGGCGTGCGCATGCGCGCTTTGTCAACGCGTGGGCGGACAGCATCATGCTCGGCGGCATCGCACGGCTGATCGTGCGTGATGTCCTTGATATCGTGGACGCGAAGGACCGCGACTACTTCCGCAAGAGCCGCGAGGAGCGGTTTGGCGTGTCGCTGGAAGACGTGCAGATGGAACGAGAGAGTGGCGTCTCGAGATTCCGCGAGACCCTTCAGCCGTTGCGCCTGGTACTGCGACAACAAAATTGGTTGGGCGGCGCGGCACCCAGCTATGCAGATTTCATCGTTGCAGGCACCCTGATGTGGCCGCGCTGTTGCAGCCGCTTTGCCGTACTGGCGGGACACGATCCGCTGAACGCGTGGTTCGAGCGGGTGCTGGATTTGTTTGGCGGATTGGGTCGTGCCGCCCGTAGACCGTAGCGCGGGGACCGGCCGACGATGGCCCCGCGCTGTCGCTGGTCAGTTGCCGCCCGACATGGAACCCGGCCGGACAGGCTCTCAGCCACCGATATGAGCAGCCAAGGCTGGTGCACTGTATGACTGGCCATAGAAGGAGCCCGTTTGGCGGCTGCTCGTTTGAGCGTTCATTGCGACCTGTTGCTGGGTTTGCTGTGCCGTGTCAGCCGTGGCGGCGAGCGCAGAACGTAAGCCAAGCGTGAGCACCGCGGCGGACGCGAGGATCAGAGTCTTCATTGTCGCAGGTCCTTTTGTCGCCTCTCGCCGGCGCCACCAGCGGCGGTGCCCGATGGTTCAGTCACCGGGGACGAACGCTGGTTCTTGCTCGCTGACGCCGCGACAAATGGTGCGCCGCACATAAGCCACAATGTGTGAAGCCGGCGCGTAGAGTGGATGTAGCCATGTGGAAAAGTTGGCGTCGAGCGATCATTCTCCGAGCAGATGCAGAGTAACCTCACGTTGGCGTGAGTCCGAACGGTGCTCGAAGACATAAATGCCCTGCCACGTACCAAGTACCGGCCGGCCGTGTTCCACTGGAATTGAGAGCTGCGTCTGTGTCAGCGCTGCCTTGATATGCGCAGGCATGTCGTCCGGACCTTCCGCGATATGACGGTAGACCGCCTTTTCCGGTGCAATGCGGCGGAAGAACCGAACCAGATCCGCGCGCACGTCGGGATCGGCGTTCTCCTGCACCAACAGCGACGCGGACGTGTGGTGGCACCAGATCGTCAGCAGGCCGCTGGCGATGTGCTGCGCGGTCACCCAGCGCAGAACCGGGCCGGTGATGTCGACCAGGTCCTGGCCGTTCGTGGTGACGCTGAGATGATGCATGGTCTGTCGCATGCGCCAGGGTTGCGGCCGGTTGGGCTTTCGCGCAAGAGACACCAATGCCGCCTCATTTCCATACCCTAAAGATTGTGTCGCTACGCCGGGAGACAGCGGATTCGGTATCGCTGGCGTTCGCGGTGCCGGACGCGCTGCGCAAGGCGTATCACTACGCGCCAGGGCAATATTTGACGCTTCGAGCCATCATTGGCGGCGAGGACGTCCGCCGCAGCTACTCTATTTGCTCCGGCCTCGACGACAATGAGCTTCGCGTGGCGATCAAGCGGGTACCGGGCGGTACGTTCTCGAACTGGGCGAACGACCTGCTTCGTGCTGGCGAAGCACTGGCTGTGATGACGCCTGACGGGCGTTTCGGGGTGCCGATCGAGCCAGGCGCATCGCGCACATTGGTTGGCTTCGCGGCCGGTTCGGGCATCACACCGATCCTCTCGATCCTCAAGACGGTTCTGTTGCGCGAGCCGGCCAGCCGCTTCTTCCTGTTTTTTGGCAATCGGTCCACGGAAAGCATCATGTTTCGTGGCCAGCTAGAGGACCTAAAGGATCGCTTCCTGTCGCGTTTGTCCGTCTTTCACGTCCTGTCGCGCGAACAACAGGATGTGCCGATTCTCAACGGGCATCTGGATGCGGAGAAAGTGAAGAGGCTGCTGCGCTCGATGGTGCCGGCGGTGTCGGTGGATCATGCTTTTGTTTGCGGGCCGCAACCGATGATCGAGGGTCTGGAAAAGGCGCTGGCGGACGCGGGCCTCATGCGCGAACGCATCCACGTGGAGCGGTTTACTCCGGCGGCGGGTGGCCGTCCGAGGCCGGTGGCGTTACAGCCCACCGCGGCGCCGAAGGCCGTTGCAACGGTGATCAGCGAAGGTGTGCGCACGGATATTCCGGTGGCGGAAGGCGAAGCGATCATCGACGCCGCGATCCGTGCGGGTCGCAACCTGCCGTATTCGTGCAAGGGCGGCATGTGCTGCACGTGTCGGGCGCGGCTGCTGGAGGGACGCGTGGAGATGACGGTTAATTACTCGCTGGAACCGTGGGAGACGGATGCAGGCTACGTGCTGACCTGCCAGTCGCATCCGGTCACGGCGCGCGTTGTGCTGGACTACGACCAAGTGTAACAAGATCGCACTCCCGCGTGCAGCGCGGGAGCCGGTAGAGTCAGGGTGCCACACGCACGATCCCAAGCTTCTCTCTCTCCCGCCGAACGGGCGAGGGGGCGCTGCTCAATCAGCCTGCGCTTTCTTATGGGAGAGCAGTGCCATCAGCCGTCGATCCCGCCATTCCTGCCGCACGGGCAGCAGATTTGCCGGCAGCTCTGCGCGCCGCGCCGCCTGGAGCCGAGTGATCAATTCAGGCAGCCACTTCCGCGGCATCATCTGTTGCTGCATGAGCGCATAGAGCGGCCCGTAGCGTTCGCAATAATCGGCGAGGCCGCCCGGCGCGTTCAGGTCGATCGTTTCCAGTGGACCCATGAAACTCCAGCGCAATCCGAGCCCGTGCTTGACCAGCGCATCCAGATCCGCCGGAGAGATCACCTCGTCATCGATCAGCCGGAACGCCTCGGCGAGCAGCGCACCCTGCAACCGGTTCAGCGCGAATCCCTCCATCTCCCGCACCACCGTTGCCGGCACCTGGCCGGCGCGTGTCATCAGCGCGCGGGCGCGTGCCACTACCTCGGGATCCGTCCATGGCGCCGGGCAAAGTTCGACCAGAGGAATGAGATATGGTGGGTTCACCGGATGCGCCACCAGGCAGCGCGCACGGCCGGAGAGACCCTCGGTGAATGCGCTGGCTGGAATGCCGCTGGTCGAACTGGCCAGCACAGCGTCGGGGGGCGCCGCGACATCGAGTTCCGCGAACAGTTTTTGCTTGTCCGCGACGCGTTCGGGACCGTTCTCCTGCACATGTTCCACGTCGCGCACGGCATTCTCTAGGCTCGGCGCACGACGAATGCGCGCGCCCACCACGGCGGGATCTTCGTCGAGCAGTCCCGTATCACGCAGTTCCGGCAGACGCTCAGCAATGAAGTCCTCCGCGGCCGCAACCTGTTGCCGGAACGGGTCCCAGAGCGCCACGTCAAATCCGGCGCGCGCAAACACAATCGACCAGGCGCGGCCGATCAGACCCGCACCGATCACGGCGACCTTGGTCATGTCACATCTTCCTTCTGCGCGACGAAGCCCACCGGCGAAAACGGCACCCTTCAGCCATGCACCCAGGCTTCCAGTTGAAAATGCTGCGAACCGGCCGAAATCAGGCGAGGTTCAACGTGACGCGTCAAGCCACGCTGTCGGGAATTCTCGTGGACGGAGCGGGTCTGGCGACAACATCCACATCGGGCACGGCGCACGCCGATCCGGCGAAGACATTGGCAGAGAAAGCTGTCGGATACGTCTGAGACGTTGGCAAGACCTGGCAGCGCTGCGGCGCTTTGGTGGCGTCATGCGCTCGATCACCAACATGTCCGCGCAGACTGATCGGCGTGTGCCAATCGCAGCGACCGGTACTGCGCGAGCAGGCGAAGCCGGCGGCATTGCGGTGGGAACCGGCGAACAGATTGCGGCGGGAAGCGCGGTCACGGGCCACGCCACCCGTCGCGGCGGTGGCCGAGATGGACGCAATCACCGGCAATATTGACGAAGTGGTCGTACGGATCGCCGGCACCGGAGATCATCAAGATGCGGCGGTCCGGCAGGGTTCTGCGATCGGAAGATGGAACCCGGCACCAGGCTGGCGGTTGAGCTTCCCGATGCCGGATGATCGTTCGCTGCTGGCGTGGTGCAGGCGGGGCGCGCGTGCGCGCCGTGGCATGTTGGCCGGTCGGGCAGGCTGTCGCTCGGGTCGACCATGCTCAGGCGTCAGTTGCGGCGCAGCAGACCGCCTGACCAGGGTCGCGCGTTGCAGCGGTGTGACGCCGTGCGGCCCGCGGCCGGCGATGGCTTTGCCAAACGGTGCAAGCCCGTCAGGATAGCGCGAACATTTCTGCCGGCGCGCAGCCTGCAATGGATCGAGGAGAACGAGCATGTCCACCATTCAGACGAGGTC
>JASHQG010000249.1 GCA_030037665.1 Acetobacteraceae bacterium | reverse complement strand
CTCTTGCCCGGACGAACTGACGGCCTTTGCCGGCTTGTTAACCTCTCCCGACGGGGAACCTGTGGTCTCCATTATCGTCGGCTATATCGGCGAACACGCCGAGGGTGAGAGACTCGTCGCGCCGGTCCGAAAATTCGGCACGCCATTGGTCGATACGATCGCCCCCACCTCGTACGTCGAGCTGAACAAGCTGTTCGATGCCGTCTTCCCTTATGGCGGCGTGCAGCGGTACTGGAAGTCGAGTTTTCTAAAGGAGCTGGGGGACGACGTTCTCGAGATCCTCATCGATCGTGCCAACACGATGCGCTCGCCGATGTCGCTGGTTGGATTCTTCCATTTCCACGGCGCCGCAGCTCGGGTGGACGCGAATGCGACCGCCTTCGGCCCGCGCGCCGATCAGTGGGATTACGACGTGATCTCGCAGTGGAACGACCCAGCGGAAGCGGCGATGCATATTCCGTGGACGCGCGAGTTCTGGAGTGATGTCGAGCCGTTCTCGAGCGGCGAGGTGTACGTCAATCACCTCGATTCGGAGGAGGCTAACCGTATCCACGCCGCTTATCGCCATGGCTACGACCGGCTGGTCGCCCTGAAGAACAAATACGACCCGACCAACCTGTTCCGGCTCAATCAAAACATCAAGCCGACTATGTAACAGGTCGGCGGACCCAGAGCATCCCTTTCCGAAGATTGTTCGGGACGTCGGGGGCGCGGGGCGATCAGTCGTGCGTTATGACCCGTTCGGGTTGTTGCCGCATGAGGCTTGTTTTTGGGCGCGGCTGCTGCGGGACGGCGTAAGGCGAACGCGGCTGTTATGGGACAGCGCTTGGGCCACACACACCTCTTGCCCTCGGCGATCACGCGAAAGCGGTAGGCGGTTCCGCGCGTGATGTGGGCGCCCGCCACGAGCCGGGCCGCTGCGATCGCAGGAAGTTCTTGCCTGACCACGACGCAGCCAGAGGCTGGGTAAAGCATGGCCCCCCGTTCAGACCGCTCCGTACGGGCCGTGGCCGATCGCCTGGCCGAGAGAGTTGGGTTCCTTGATGCGGTTGCGGCACTATTGTCGCCCAACGGAATATGAGGCGGAGGACATGGATTTCGACACGATTATCGTCGGCGGTGGCTCGGCCGGCTCGGTGCTGGCCAACCGGCTCTCCGCGCGCAGCAGTCACCGCGTGCTGCTACTCGAGGCCGGCCCGGACACGCCGGAGGAGAACGTCCCGCCCGAGATCGCCGATAGCTATCCCGGTGTCGCCTATTTCGACCCCCGCTTCCACTGGTCCGAACTGAAGGTGCGCACTCAGCCGATCTCCCACAATAACCCCGCCGACCTGCCGCCGCTGCGTAAGTACGAGCAAGCGCGGGTGCTGGGTGGCGGTTCCTCGATCAACGGCCAACTCGCAAACCGTGGAGCCCCCACCGACTATGACGAGTGGGAATCCCGCGGCGCCACCGGTTGGAATTGGAACGCCGTGCTGCCCTTTTTCCGAAAGGTGGAGCGCGACCTGGATTTTGAGGGGCCTCTGCACGGCAACGACGGTCGCATTCCGATCCGTCGCATCCCGCGCGAACACTGGTGCCTCCACGCCCGCGCGACGGCCGAGGCGTTCGAACAGGCGGGTAGCCGCTTCCTGGACGACCAAAACGGCGTATTCGAGGACGGGTATTTCCCGGTGACCATCTCCAACCGCGACGAACGCCGGGTCTCCGCGGCGATCGGCTACCTGGATCGCGCCACCCGCGCTCGCGCCAACCTGACGATCAGCACGAACACGTCCGTCCGTGCACTGTTGTTCGACGGCTCAATGTGCGTCGGTGTGCGGGGCCGGGTCGGCGGGCGTGACCAGGAATTCCGCGGACGGGAAATCATCTTATGCGCCGGCGCCATCCACAGCCCGGCGCATCTGCTGCGCGCCGGCATCGGCCCGGCCGGCGAGCTAGGCGCTCTGGGCATCGAGGTGCGCGCCAACGTGCCCGGCGTCGGCGCACGCCTGATGGACCATCCTTCGATCGCGCTGGCCTCCTTCATCCGCCGGCGTGCGCGCATGGACCGCAGCCGCAGCGCGCCCACGCGGCGGCATATCCATGTCGCGATGCGTTACTCCTCCGGCCTGCCGGAGGCGCCAGCGGGCGATATGTTTGTCGCCTGCGTCAGTCAGTCTGCGTGGCATGCGGTAGGCGAGCAGATCGCCAGCCTGCTGCTGTTCGTGAACAAGACCTACTCGGAGTCGGGGCGCGTGCAGCTGGCCTCACCCGATCCCGATACCGAACCGCTGGTGGCGTTCAATCTGCTGTCCGACAGCCGCGATGTGGAGCGGCTGATGGACGGGTTCCGCCGCCTGGGCGCGCTGCAGGCAAGCGCGCCGCTGCGGGACGTGACGACCGACCCGTTCCCCGCCGCCTATAGCGACCGGGTCCGGCGGATCGGCGTGGTGAACACAAAGAACCGCATCACGACACGGGTCATCGCCAGGCTGCTGGACGGGCCGCAGGCGCTGCGCAGCTGGCTGATCAACCGCTATGTGGTGGAGGGCGACGGCTTCGATGAGGTGATGCGCGACGATGAGAAGCTGGAAGCGTTCATCCGCCAGGCGGCCATCGGGGTGTGGCACGCCTCCTGCTCGTGCCGCATGGGTGCGGCGGACGACCCCATGGCAGTGACTGACCCCGAAGGACGGGTACGCAGTGTGGCGGGCTTGCGGGTGGTCGATGCGTCAATCTTCCCGGTGGTGCCCTGTGCCAACACAAACATCCCGACGCTCATGACGGCGGAGAAGATTGCCGAGAAGATCCTACAGCCCGTGTGATCGGGCCGACGGATCTGAGGCGGGACCCCGAAGCCACCAGATCCCAGAACCAAGGTGAGGGCCGTGGCTAACATTGAGCGCTGGTGACGACGACGGCCGGGTTGGTGGGTTGAGAGCACGCGCCAAGTTGCCAAGAACGAAAACCACGCGCTGGGTCTGCTGCCGCTACACTTCACGTGTCCGGTCGTAGGCGCATCGCTTTCTCGCATCGCGCTCTGGCGTCCAGAAAGGCCTTACCAGTCCTTGGGCGGGATCGCGACGGACATCGTCATCAACGTCGACCTCGAACCACTTGCCGCGGGCAGGTAACGGAATGGGAAGACGGCCTCCTTGATCACTGATCCTGAGGCCGTGGCGGCAACTCAACAGTGGCCGTTGCCTGAGCCGCAGCGAAGCCGAATCCCGCATCGCTCTTTGTTCGGCGACCATCCGTAAGCCTTGGCGGTAGCACCGCCCGCCAGCATCGCTCGCTCGCTGTCGCTCAGCCGGCCAGTCTTGACGAATAGCTCGACCGCCTATTTGTCATGGGCGACCGCGTAGACGCGCGTCCAGTCCGTGCCCCACAGGCAGCGATCGAAACCCCCACGCATCGAAGATGCGTTTGAGCGGATCCCTTATGTCCGGGAACGGACAAGGGTGCTTCGACAGGATGCAGGCATCTGTGATCTCGCTCACGGCATTGTTGCGCTTGGCAAGCCTCACCACCTTTGGCAAATCCGCCCAGGCGTCCGGTGGTGCGGGCGGCACGCTCGGCTGGCTGATGCCCATCTGGTCGATGATAAACCGAGCGCCGGGCTGGCGGTCGACGAGACCCTCTTCGGCCACCGACCGGTTGGCCATTGCCCTCTCCGCGGGCCGTCGTGGCTTGGCCATCTTCGATTCTCTGCAAGCTGCAGGTTTACTGAGACGTCGGTCAAGGGAACGGGTTCGATCAGAGGTTGGCTGTATGACATCCTCGGCCGCGCATCGGCGCGCCGAAGGCGCAGGGCTTGACGGTGGCGATCGCGACCGCAGCACGATCACGCGTGCTGTCCATCATGCAGCGCACAGACAACTCCGTCCGCGTGATTGCTCCGATGCGTCCCTGCTCCCGCATCACGACACCATCTTGACGGGCATGACTAAGCCTGATCGGAAAGCCCGGCGAGTTCGAGCGGGACAATCGCCGGCTCTTTAGCCTTCTGATTACGCCAGAGCCAACCGGGTTCCTGGTGAGTCTTGTCCGGACTTGTGGGATCACCTTTGACGGCAATTCGCGGCGCTGATCGATATGTCTTCTTGCGATTGGCGAGTCGCTTCAGGTGCTCACCGGACCTTGGCTCTCACGGCAGCGTGCGCGTTGTCCATACACCGTCAAGAAAAAGGCGGCGGGGATGACCCCGCCGCCCAGTCGGTTGATCTCGGTTGGTTGCCCGTCGATCAGAAGCGGACGGACATGCCGGCTGTGAGGACCTGCGCCCAGACCCTGCTGCCGACGGTGCTGCCGGGGGTCACCGCGTTGGTCAGGAAGTTGAACCCATTCTGCTTGTTTTCGCCCCAGGCATATTCGGCGACCAGCACCACGCCCGGGCCGAGACCGTAGACCGCGCCCACGTCGAGACCCTGCGAGGTTCGCGTACCAACGCCAGCCGGAAGCACCTCGGGGAGGCCGTTGTATTGGTAGTTGAAGTAGTAGGTGCCGATGGTCAGAGGCGCCTGCATGACCGTATATTTGGTGCCGACCACCCACGCGAAGGCATCGTGGCCGCCGTCCGGTTGCAGTGTCCAGTTGCCATTGAAGTGGCCCCACATCACGTTGCCTTCGATGTCCCACGCCTTATAGAGCGAGAACTGGGCGCCCACATCGCCAATGTTGTAGCCCTTGAACCTTTGGTCCGTCTG
>JASHQG010000248.1 GCA_030037665.1 Acetobacteraceae bacterium | reverse complement strand
CAATGCCGTGATCGGCCTCCGTCGCACGATCGGCAATCGGCATACTCGGAGGAGAACGCGATCCCGTGCGGGTCGCGCGCCAGTATGCGCAGTCGCTTATCTTTCGCGGTAATCACGGCGAGTCTCGTCCCGGTATTGGCCAGTGTGGCAAGGATGGTGCCGCAGCGCATCGAGCGTCCGTCGGTGATCATACGGCGTTCCCCGTCGTGCGGTCCAGCACGTCATTGCCGCAGATGCCGTGCACCGCCGGGGGTACGCCGGCGACAATCGAAACATTGTATGATCACGGTCGGCCGTCGGGGTGGTCGATATTGGCGACCGTTTACGTCCACAACTTTCATCCGGACCTCGGGAACAAAGGAGCCTTGCGAAGGATATGGGCGCAGCCATGTTCAAGTGCCACTGGCTAAGGAGCGGCGTCTTTGGGTTGCGCGGGCACAACGCCATGTCCCTCCCAGCGCTGAACGGCATCACGCATTGTCGTCTTCTGGTCAGGCGCCACTGCCTTGGAACCATAGCGCGCGCGATCATACACCTCTGTGACCATTCCGATGTCAGGTGCGCGCGCCGGCGCGAAACGGAGCAGGGTGCGGGCAAACTCCACCGGTGTCGCTGTCGGCAAACGCGGACAGCGCAGCTCGGCTGCTCGCTGCTGAAAGCGGCGGTACAGCGCGCGCACATCCAATTCATCCGCGGCGGCTATGATCGTCGGCCTCGGTGCGGCGCCTGCGTGCGGCTTGATCCTCAGGTTTTGCCGTTGCCATAGCGCATCCCACAATGCGCGCAGTTGCGACAGAAAAAGCGTCCACGACCAGGCCGAGCTGCGCTCCTCATCGGACACCGCAACTTCGACCGTCGCGCTCTGGCGGGTCAGTAGCCAGGCAAGAAGCGCGAGCAGTACGGCAGCGGCCAGCGCGATGACGATGATCGTGGCATCAAATGAGGGTCCCGAGAAATGCGGTGAAATCCCCGGCAGCCTCACCGGCGCTGGTGGTCGCGGCACGACACCGCCGCCATGCAGCGGACCCGCCCGCCATGCGGGGAACAAACTGGAGAGCCATGCCAGGAACAGCAGAATCCAATAGCCGACCCACAGTGTCACGCGCCAAGCCAACAGGGCGATATCGACCGCCGCCCACATCGTCAACCGAATGGCCGGTGCCACGCCGACGGTCAAAAACAGACCGACCAGCGGCACGGCAGCGATCGGCACCGCCACAGCCAGAAGCCATGGTACCGAGGCGCCTGGCGCGGGCCCACCGGTACCGCTCAGCGTGCCGGCGTGGACCAGCGCCAGCACCAGAAGCGCGAAGAAGAAATAGGTCAGCACGAGCAGCCGTAATGACTGCGCGATGGGCGCAGCCTCGGGGCCTTTTGCGGCGCTCACCACTGCGACGAGGAGAAGCAATAATGCCATCCCGCCGACGAACCAGCGGGCTTCGATCCGTGCTTCCGCGGGCTGTAACCCGATCCACAGGCCGCGGCTCCACAAACACACGCCGAGGCACCACGCCGTGAACAGCATCGCAGCGCTCACCGTGCGGTCGACCCGCCACGGCCGGCTGACCAGTGTGACGGTCGTGGACGGATCCCACGCAGCCTGAGGGGCGAGCGTCAGATGGCTCCAGACAAGCAGGCCCAACGCGGTCAGCACGGACAATACGATACGCGCGCAGTGCCAACGCTTCGGCAGCAAATCCGTGAGGCGGGTCAGCCAGGCAGCCATCGCCACCATGCCAGCCAGCATGACATAGCTGATCGTCAATCCGTGCTGGCCGGTTGCGCTGATCAGCAGAATCAGTGCGTACAACGGTATCGTCTCACTGATGGCCTGCCCGGCCGGGATCAGACCGTCACGCAGCCAAAACCAGCGTTTGCCGCTCGGTCCATGCTTTATCATAGCTCACCTTACAGATCGGCAGCCTCTCGGCTGGCAGCAGCGCCTCCTCGGGGGCGACATACACGACCAAGAACGGCCGGTGCCGCCGTTGCAAATCGAGGGCGGCGGCCAGGACCGGGCTGCGCAGCGCCGCCGTGACGATAATGGTCGTCGCCCCCGCAGGGACCCGCGGTGCCGGACGCGCAAGCATCTCGTTCAGCCGGACATGCGGCAGCGTCGCGGCATGCGCCAGTGCCTCCATGATCGCAGCAAACTGGCCGGGCTTCGCGGAAGGCGGAATGTCGAGCGGCGTCCGCCGGCTGTAGCCGTTCCCTCGCACACCCACTGCCATCCGGCGCTCGCTGCCGAACTGCGCCAGCGAGGCCACGACGCTGATCGCACATTCCAACTCATCTGGCGTATAATCCGGCGAGTCGCGTAATGGGCCGGCGAAATCCAGCACAATGTCGAGCACCGGCGTGGAGCTCGGCTCAAGGACACGCACCATGAGCCTGTTGGTTTTGGCGGTGGCGCGCCAGTCTATGGACCGGTATGGATCGCCCGAATGGTAATCGCGTGCGCCAATGACGCGCATGGGATCGGGCAGGTACTGTCGTCGAACCGCATCCGGCCCGAGCAGCCGTTGCGATGCCAGCCTGCCGAGCTCCAAGGCGAACACCTTCGGAAACACCAGCAGGTGCTGTTCGTTGCGATCGCTGCCGTACGCATCGAGCAGGCCGAGGTAATCACCCGAGTGCAGGTGCACCGGACCGAACACGTGCTCGCCACGACGGGTACAATGAATTCGTAACCGCCGCACCAGCCGCTCGTATGGCAGCATGGCGACAACCATCAAGAGGTAGGGGAAGAACTCGGACCGTCCTACCTCGATCCGGCCGCCCTCGATCCGCAGCGCGCGCGGCACGCTATCTTCCACGCGCAGCCAGGTCAGTGGCAGAGGTTTCAAATTGACCAGCTCTACCGTGAAACTGATGACGTCTCCGAAGTTCGCACGGTTCTGCTGCAGCGTGTGGGTACAGCGGACCCCCGCGAGTGCGATCCGCCGGGTCAGCAATAGCGACGCCGACACCAGGAGGCAGAGCGTGCCGGCCAGCGTGAGCATGCTGTTGCCGGTCCAAAGCGCCCAGCCTTCAATCAGTACGACCATGAACAACCAAAGTGCGTCCAGCATCGGTGGGGCGGACCTCTTATTCGGCGGGAACCGGCACCTGTTGCAGGATTTGCCGAAGCACG
>JASHQG010000247.1 GCA_030037665.1 Acetobacteraceae bacterium | reverse complement strand
CCGCCGATAACTGTCACGCCGACGCTTGCTCCGTCCCGCATGCCAGCCCAGATTGGCCAAATATGCCCTCCCGGTCCGCCGCAATTCCCGCCACCATCCCGCGCGTCGCGCTGGTCACCGGCGCCGCGCGTCGCGTCGGCCGTGCCGTGGCAATGGCACTCGCCACGGCGGATTTCGACGTGGCCGTACATTGCCATGCCAGCACCGCCGCCGCTGAAATGACCGCTGCCGAGATCCGCCACCTCGGCCGCCGTGCGACCGTGCTGCGCGCCAACCTGTGCGACGAGGCCGAGACCACCGCACTGCTCCCACAAGCCATCGCCGCACTTGGCCCCATCGGTGTGCTGGTGAACAACGCGGCGACGTTCGCGCGCGATGAGTGGCACGACGCGACACGCGCCTCCTGGGACGCGCATATCGAGCCGAACCTGCGCGCGCCCCTCGTGCTGATCCAGCAATTCGCGCGCGCTTTGCCTGACACCGCCGAGGGTGTGGTGATCAACATGCTCGATCAGCGCGTCTGGTCGATCACGCCGCATTTCCTCTCCTACACCGTGTCCAAGGCGGGGCTGTGGGCATTGACACAGAGCCTGGCACTGGCGCTGGCGCCGCGCATCCGGGTTAATGCGATCGGCCCCGGACCGGCGCTACCGAGCCGGCGGCAGAGCCAGGAGCAATTCGACCGCCAGGCGGCGTCAGTTCCACTCGGTCACGGCACCAGCCCGGAGGAAATCGGACGCGCGGTGCGAGCGATCCTTGCCCTGCCGGCGATGACCGGACAGATGCTGGCACTAGACGGTGGGCAGCACCTGCAGTGGGCATCTGGGCGATCCGCCCCCCCGCCGGAGGAGTGAGCCAATGGACGCGCCCCGCATCGCGTCGGCTGCCCAGGCTCTGCGCCACGTGTTCGTGCGTGACCTGGTGCTAACGGCGAGCGTTGGAGTTCACCCACACGAGCATGCAGCGCCACAGCGGGTACGCATCAACATCGACGTCGGGGTGGAGGACGACGGCGCACGGCCGCTCTCACGCGTCCGTGTCGGGCGTGACGAATTGTCCCGTGTCGTCGACTACGGCAAGCTCGCCGCCGCTGCGCGGGCGATCGTGGCTGCGGGCCACGTGCGCCTGGTCGAAACTCTCGCCGAGCGGATCGCCGAAGCTTGCCTCCAGGATCCGCGCGTTCACATTGCCCGGATCCGCGTGGAGAAACTCGACATATTCGCAGACGCCGCCGCAGCCGGCGTGGAAATTGAACGGCGGCAGGCCGACTTTTCCACGCATTGAGATAGGAGGCTTAACGGCTGTTAATGCCGCTGTTTGACGACAATCGCATGACAATCTCGCGTCGGAACGCCTAGCAAAATCAAAGAGTTGTCTGATGCCCGATTTTTGTGCAATCCGTTGCAATGCGAGCGAATCCGCGGGTTTCACCTGGGTGAGCGGGATTCTGCCCACACAGTTTTCCACACGTTTGGTGGATTGTCTGCAGCAAGTCTCGCACCGCGCTGAAGTTCCGGGCAGAACGCACCGATGAGCGGGTCCGACACCCCACAAGGCGTTACCGCCATCGAGGCAGCACTGCTGACCATGCCGCTCGGCCCGGGCGTGTACCGGATGCTCGATGCCAAGGGCGATGCGCTCTATGTCGGCAAGGCACGCAGCCTGAAAAAGCGCGTGACAGCGTACACCCAGCCGGTGCGGCTCGACGAGCGGCTTCGACGGATGGTGAACGAGACCGCCAGCATGGAGGTCATCACCACCCACACGGAAGCCGAAGCGCTGCTGCTGGAAGCCAATCTGATCAAGCGGCTGAAGCCGCGATTCAACATCGTCCTGCGGGACGACAAGTCCTACCCGTGGCTCATGTTGACCGAGGACCACCCCTACCCGCAGATCGCCAAGCACCGTGGCGCGCAGGTGCGGAAGGGATCGTACTGGGGGCCGTTTGCCTCGGCCTGGGCGGTAAACCAGACGGTCACCGCCATGCAGCGCGTGTTTTTGATACGCTCGTGTGCGGACACGGTGTTCGCCAATCGCACCCGGCCGTGCCTGTTGTTCCAGATCAAGCGGTGCTCGGCACCGTGCGTCGGGCGGATCAGCGAGGCGGACTATGCCAAGCTGGTCGGCCAGGCAAAGGCGTTCCTGGGCGGCAAGTCGGCGACAGTGCAGCGTGAACTTGCCGCCGAGATGGAGCATGCCGCCGGAGCATTGGAATACGAGCACGCTGCGGCGGTGCGCGACCGAATCCGTGCTCTGACCTTCGTGCAGGGCAGCGACGTGGTGAACCCGGCGAGCCTGACCGACGCCGACGTGATCGCCGCGTACCAGACAGCCGGGCAGACATGCGTGCAGGTGTTCTTCGTGCGCGGCGGACGCAACAACGGTAACCGTGCGTTCTTTCCATCTCATACGAAGACCGAGGAAGCGCCGGGGGTACTGAGCGCATTCATCGCGCAGTTTTACGACGACAAGCCACCACCGCCGTGCGTTCTGGTGTCGCATGAGTTGGAGGAACGGGAACTGGTGGCCGAGGCGTTATCGCTGAAGGCGGGGCGCAGGGTGGAGGTGCTGCATCCGCAGCGCGGCGAGAAGCGTGCGGTGGTGGCGCATGCGGAAACCAACGCGCGCGAGGCGCTTGAACGCAAGCTGGCGGAAAGCGCCGGACAGGCGAAGCTTTTGGAAGGCGTTGCGACTCTGTTCGGTCTGCCCGCCGCGCCGGAGCGCATCGAGGTTTACGATAACAGCCATATCATGGGCGCCAACCCGTACGGCGTCATGATCGTCAGCGGCCCCGAAGGATTTGTGAAAGCGGCGTACCGCAAGTTCGGCATCCGCGGGCCGGTGATGCCCGGCGACGATTTCGGAATGATGCGCGAGGTACTGACACGGCGGTTCTCGCGCGCGCTCAAGGCACAAGCGGCCGGTGCCCCGGCGAGCGAGTGGCCGGAGGTGGTGTTGATTGATGGCGGAGCGGGACAGTTGTCAGCGGCGCGTGACGTGCTGAACGACCTGGGCGTGCAGGACGTGAAGCTGGTGGCGATCGCAAAAGGACCGGACCGCGATGCGGGACGGGAGTGGTTCTACACCGATGGAATGGAGCCGTTTCAACTGCCGCCGCGCGACCCAGTGCTATATTTTCTGCAACGGATGCGCGATGAGGCGCACCGGTTCGCCATCACCACGCACCGCGCGGGGCGGTCAAAGACGCTGCGGGTTTCTGAGCTGGATGAGATTTCGGGAATCGGCGCAGCGCGGAAGCGGGCCCTGCTCAATCATTTCGGCTCGGCGCGCGGAGTGAAGATGGCGGGGCTGCAGGACCTGGAGGCGACGCCGGGGATCAGCCACGAGATCGCGCGGCGGGTGTATGCACATTTTCATCCGGGCGTGAGGATAGAGGCGGGCGATTAGCGCCGCCAACGCACCATCCGCTCGCCTTGCGTGCAACCCCAGTTCTGGCATCGGCGGCCGTCACCGGGATCGATAGTTCTGACCGCTTTGTCGAGTTTGCGCGGCGCGTTCCGGGATCTGCGCCCGGAATAGCCGGCAACACCAACTCGACTCAGACTGCTTGCGGTTGCGGAGCGGTCCGCGTCGGACGGGCGCGATCGAGTCTGCGACCGGCTCCGCACCGCCGCCCGCCAGCATGTGTTGCGTGCGATTCGACCCAATCCTTGATTGCGCCACCATCAGGCGTGCTCTAACGTCATCACCCTGAAATATGCCGTACCAGTACCGCAAATAACAATCTGGCGCCGAACAGGGAGACGTTGCATGTCGCAGCCGGTGCTCTCGCGAATTGAACATGTGTTGGAGAATCAGCCGCTCGGCAGCCTGCAGATCCGGGTTGCCGTGATCTGCTGCCTGATCCAGATGTGTGACGGTTTCGATGTTAATTCCGTCGGCTGGTCGGTGCCTTTGCTGACGCATGCCTGGCACCTTCCACCGTCGGCCTTCGCCTTGGCATTCCTGTGGTCAAACATAGGCGTCATGGCCGGCGCTCTCCTTGCCGGGCCGATCGGCGACCGCTTCGGCCGCAAGCCGCTGCTCATGCTCAGTATGCTGCTGTTCGGCATTGCCTCGCTGGCGAGTGCTACCTCCACTTCCCTGCCCTTCCTGGCTGGAACGCGCTTTTTCACCGGCGTCGGCATCGCCGGAGGTTTCGCTGGGACCGTTGCATTGACCGGCGATTACACACCGCAGCGACTGCGTGCGATGATCATCATGTTGACGTTCACCGGCGCACCGCTCGGGGGTTTCGTCGGAGGAATGGTCGTGTCCTTCTTGCTGCATAGCGGCTATAGCTGGACGAGCATCTACTTGCTCGGCGGCGCGTTTCCGCTCGTGCTTCTGGCAATCACCGCGGTGTGGCTGCCTGAATCGCCGCGCTTCCTCGCCGCGCGCACGAATCTCGCGCCACGCCAGCAGGCATTGCTGCAGCGACTGGCTATCGCGCCGGGGCAACCGCATGCCGTCGATCTCGCGCGAACCAACCCGATCCGTATGTTGTTCAGCGAGGGCTATGCCCTGCAGACCACCCTTCTCTGGATCATCTTCTTCTGCAGTTTGCTCAACCTTTTCCTGTTTATCTTCTGGTTGCCGGAAGTGCTGCACCTGATCGGCATGACGCCAGCACAATCGGTGTTCGCCACCAGCCTGTATCCGCTCGGAGGGCTCTTGGCGGTCTGTTATCTTGGCTGGGCAATCGACCGGTTCGGGACACGCCGTTCGCTCGCCGTCAACTTCGCTGTCGGCATCGTCTTCGTCTCCACGATCGCACTGGTGGCGCTGCCGTATGCTGCGCTACTGGCTGTGCTGCTGCTGTCCGGCATGACGGTGCTGGGCAGCCAGACCGGGCTGAATGCAGCGTGCGGCAAGCTGTATCCAGCGCGCATGCGGGTCAGCGGCTACGGCTTCGCCACAGGCGTCGGACGGCTTGGCGGAATCGCAGCGGCGCCACTCGGAGGTTTCCTGCTCTCACGCGGACTGCCGCCGACCTCCATCTTCTTGTCGGCCTGTCTGTTCGCGGCGGTTGCCGCCGCGGCCACCGCGATGCTGGCATTGCCGGGACGACAGCCGGCCACGGTGGGTGCGGCAGAGACGGCGTAACACCGGCCACGCAGCCAGTCCCTGCCGTAGCGGCAGATCCCGGCGCGCGCAGCGATGCGGCTGACCGTATGGGACCTGCACTCATGCCGCCCGCGCACAACGTACGAAAGAGTTGCCTCGTAACGACCCCTGCGCGCACTACGCGGACCCTGCGACGAACCGGAACACGCTGCCGGCGCGTTCCACGCGGCCGAGGCCCGGCCACGGATTGTGATAACCGACGATCGCAAGTTTCTCATCTGCCAGCCGTGCCAGCACGCGCTTGCGCGTCGCGATGCCTTCCACAGGGTCGCCGTCAAACGCGCTTTCCGCCTCCGGGAAAACGTAGGATAGCGGATCGTGAAACGCGACGTCGCCGGTCAGACACCAGCCACCGTCGAATAGGTATGCCATGTGGCCCGGCGTGTGGCCTGGCGTCAGCCAGGACTGCACGCCGGGCAGAAACTCCTCACCGTCGCGCAGCAACCGGATACGGTCACGGAGCGGCAACAGATGCTTGCGCACACCGGCGAGGCTGCGTTCGCGTCGTTCTCCTGGTGGGGCGGATTCCCAGAACGCGAGCTCGGCCTGCGCCATGTAGATTGTCGCATTTGGGAAGTTAGGCACACCATCGTCGCGCATCGTACCCCAGCAATGATCCGAATGCGCATGTGTAAGCACAAGGGCAGTGATCGAGGCGGGATCGATGCCGGCCTCCACCAGGCTGGCGGGCAATTGCCCGCTGTCGGGGCCGAACAATCTGGATGTGCCCATGCCGTTGTCGAACAAAGCGCGTTTGCCGCCGGTGTCGAGTAGCAGGCAATTCTGTTCCACGCGTACTTTATCGGCAGCCCTCGCCGCAGGCCGCAACGCCGCGTCGATCGCGGTTTCGTCGGGGCCGGTGAAGATTCGCGCTGGCCGCGGCAGCGTGAGTGGCCCGTCAGAGACGATCATGGCGTTCATCGCGCCGATCTGAAAGCGATGGAACATGGCTAACGATCCCGAATGCGATTGCGACGAACAGCTGCTATCAACTTTCCCCTGCCTGCATGGCGGCGTTTGCAGCCTGAGAGCACCATGCTGCGAGGGTACCGCGGCACGCGTGCAATGTTTTGTCCACGCGTGTGCCCGATCCACTCACCCATCGCTGTGCGCCTCACCCGCTGATCGGTGCGCATGCCTCGGCTAGCCACGCACGCGTCTCGGACTCCAGCAAGGGCCCCACCTCTGCGAGCACGCGGGCATGGTAGGCATCCAGCCAAGCGCGCTCCGGCGGGGTCATCATCGCCGCATCGAGCAGCCGGGTGTCGAACGGTGCCAGGGTCAGAGTCTCGAATCGCAGAAACGGCTTGCTCGCATTCGGCAGGTTGGCCGGCTGCACCAGCAGTAGATTCTCCAGACGGATGCCGTAATGATCCGGCAGGTAATAACCCGGCTCGTTCGACAGGATCATGCCCGCTGCGATCGGTACGGGCCGAGCGAGGCGCGACAGGTTGACCGGACCTTCATGCACCGAGAGATAGCTTCCGACGCCGTGCCCGGTGCCATGATCGTAGTCAAGCCCCGCCGCCCACAGCGCGCGCCGCGCGAACGCGTCGACATGTGCCCCGCTGACACCGGCGGGAAACACCAGAGTCGCGATTGCGATGTGGCCCTGCATCACCCGCGTCACGCGCTGGCGCACGTCATCCGGTGCGGTCTCCGGGCCAGTCCAGATCGTGCGCGTGATATCCGTCGTGCCGTCGGGGTACTGTGCGCCCGAATCGATCAGATACACCTCATTCGGCCTGATGGCCCGGTTGCTCTCGGGCGTAACGCGGTAGTGGATGATCGCGCCATGTTCTCCGGCGCCGGAGATCGCAGGGAAACTTTCGCCACGAAATCCCTCCTCCTCGCCGCGCAGTGCCAACAGACGCGCGGCAGCGGACATCTCGGTCGCGCTGCCACGGGCGGCGTGTCCTGACACCCAATGCAGGAACCGGCATACCGCGACCGCGTCACGCACGTGCGCATTGCGTGCGCCCTGTTGCTCCACCTCATTCTTGCATGCCTTGGGCAGCAGACAGGGGTCGGGGGCCGACACCACCGTGGCTCCCGCCTCGCGCAGCCGTTGCGCGAACCACACGGGCGAGCCCGAGGAATCAACCCGCACCCGCCGTCCGCCCAGCTTCGCCAGCGCCGACGCCAGCGCGTCGCGACCAGCAATCGAAACCGCGTTGCCGAGCCAGGCACGCGTTGCCTCCGGCAGCTTGGCCGGGTCCATGAACAACTCGACGCCGCCGTCGGCATGCACGATGGCAAAACCGAGCGCGAACGGCGTGAACGGCACGTCGCCGCCGCGAATGTTCAGCAGCCAAGCGATTGATGACGGCTCGGTCAGCACCACAGCGTCCTGCTTGGCGTCGGTCAGCGCCGTGGCGATCTGCGCCCGTTTCTCATCGGCCGAGCGGCCGGCGAAGCGCAACGGATGCGGGCGCGCGGGTACCGCCGGCGGCGGCGGCCGGTCGGTCCACACCGCATCCACCGGGTTACGGGCCACCGGGTGCAGCGTGATGCCGGCCTCCGCGTAGCGGGCAACCCCCTCCTCGGCAAATAACATCGGGTCGTAGCCGATGCGCGCGCCCGATGGGGCGTTGGCGGCGAGCCAGGGCTGCGGCGGCTCCTCCGTGATGTGCTTACGCTCCCATAGCGACGGGTCCGTCTGTTCCGCGAGCTGCAGCGTATAGCGGCCGTCGGTGAAGACGGCGGCGCGGTCCGGCAATACGATGGCAAGGCCCGCACTGCCGGTGAAGCCGGTCAGCCATGCAAGCCGCTCAGCCGAGGCGGGCACATATTCTCCGAGGTGCTCATCGGCGCGGGAGATAACGAAGCCATCCAGGCCCTGACGAGACAGTTCCTCTCGAAGTTCCGATAAGTGGGTTGTACTCATGCGATCCGCCTTTCAAAGATATCGGGCCAAAAACGCCATTGTCGCTCGGGGACCCATGCGGCTGATGCAGGGCTGGCGGCGTGAACGATCGGTTTTACATCCGACATGAAGGACCTATGTTGCATTGCACAAAGTCCGGGGGTGCGGCGCCGTGACGACGCCGCGCCCGACCCGGCCGACGATCGGACCTGAGACCAATGAGCGCTCCCCTTACCAAAGACCAGCTTGCATTCGAATTGCCGAGCCTGACCTATGTGGATACGCAGCTGGAAGATCCTGTTCTTCCGCCGCTGTCCACGGGCGCGCGCCAGCGCGGCGTCCGCGCTTGGCTCGCCGCGTTCCGCGCCTGGCGCGAGAAGCAGGCAGCGCTGGCCGAACTCGAGATGATGAGTGACAGGGAACTGGCCGACATCGGCCTGACCCACTCCGATCTGCCTCGCGTGTTTAACGACAACCTCAACGCCGATCTGCGCGATCGCACGGCCGCCTGACCGACACCGCCCAGCGCGCTTGATAGCGACGGGCGAGCCTGGCATCAGGCTCGCCCGTTTGCATTACGGCGCACTACAAGCGTGACCCAGGCGCCTTCAGTCAAAACGCGCTCCAGCCTCAGTCCCAACCGACGGTGCGCCATCAGCACCCAGCGTGCCTGCGATGCAAGCAAACCCGAGAGGATGGCCGTGCCACCTGGCGCGAGATTGGCGACCAGATCGCGCGCCATCGCGGCCAACGGGCGCGCCAGGATATTGGCGAACACGAGATCATAGGGCGCGCCGGCCCGCACCAAGCGGTTACGCCAGCCATTTGCGAGGACAGGGCGCACCAGATGCCGCAGCCGGTTCAGCGCGGCGTTCTCCTGCGTGACACGTACCGACCACGGCTCGATGTCGGCCGCCAGCACGTGCCGGTGCAACAGCCGCGCCGCCGCCATTGCCAGAATGCCAGAACCGGTGCCGAGGTCCAGCATCCGTCGCGGCCGACGGTACGCCACACGCTCCAGTGCGCGGAGGCAGCCGCGTGTTGAGCCATGCTCGCCGGAGCCAAATGCCAGCCCGGCATCCAGGGTCAGCGTGATCCGCCCCGATGCGGCCGGTGTTGCCAGATGCGTGCCGCGGACCGCAAATCGCCGGCCGATCCGTTGTTCCGGAAATGAGGCGCGGGTGCGGGCGAGCCAGCCCTCAGCCGGGGTCCGCGTGCGGTGCAGCGGCGCCGTTACGCCGGTTACAAGTTCGGCCAGCGCCAGTGCCGCAGTCAGTGCGGCATCACCGCGGCCAGCTTCTTTTACTCCTTCCACCCACCAATCGCTTGTTGCTGCGTTTCGGAAGAGGCCGACCGTGGCGCAGGCGTTGCGCAGCGCGGCTTCGTAGGCCGCTGCCGCTGCCTCGGGGACGCTGACGCTGATTGTCTCGAGTTGCAGGCTATGGCGGCGCATGCCGCCCAGATAAGCCACGCGCCCGGGTCTTGCCAAACGCCGCGAGAAGGCAAACATAGGCCCAGCCATGAAGAGAGTCTGTTCGCGTGCGGGCCGTTGGCTGGCGTGGTTCGCGATATTGACCGTCGCCGGCGGCGTGCTGGCGTCGTGCGCCACTCCAGTCGGCAGGGCGCCTGACCTGCAAGGATCCTATTGGCAGAA
>JASHQG010000246.1 GCA_030037665.1 Acetobacteraceae bacterium | reverse complement strand
GCAGCGCTGGAAGCGACATCGTAGGAATTGGAGTCGACCGATGCGCCCAGGCGTGGTTACGTCGATTTTCATGAACGGTGCACCCGCATGCCCGCGGACGAGCGAAGCATTTCTTGCCTGGGAAGAGGGGCTCGAAGGCAAACACGAGCTTGATGGCCCGCACATCGTCCCGATGGCCGGCAGCGGGAGTGCGCATCAGCGCATCGACGCCATAGCGATCGTTCATGCGCTGCCCGACGCAACGGCCACCACCGATCACATTGCCGACCGGCATGATGACGCGGCGCTGTCGTCACGTCCGCCCGACGCGGCTCTCGAGCGGGGCGCAATCATTGCGTCAGTGCTCGACTGCAAGTCATCCGGCTCCCGGAGCGCAGACGAGCTCTCATCGGCTAGCTGCGTGCTCTCCGGTCCCGACGCAGCTTTGCCGCCCGCGATGGCGTACCGGCGGCCGAGCTTTTCCGCATGACCTGGTCCATTCTCGCCCGGGATCCGGCGACCGGCACGTTCGGCGTCGCCGTCGCCTCGCGCTTCTTTGCCGTCGGCGCGATCTGCCCGCACGTTGAGGGCAACGTCGCCGCGCTCGCCACCCAGGCGCTGGTCAATCCGATGTACGCGGTGCACGCCATGCCGCGGCTGCACAACGGAGAGGCGGCGGACGCCGTGCTGACCTCGCTCGTCGCGCCGGATGCCGGCGCGGACCAGCGCCAGTTCCACATCATCGATGGCGCGGGCCGCATCGCCCAGCACACCGGTGCCCACTGTGTCGCCTGGGCCGGGCATGTCAGTGCTGCCAACGTCTCGGTTGCCGGCAACATGCTGGCCGGGCCACGGGTGGTGCAGGCCACGCTCGACGCTTATCGCGCGGCGAACGGGCCGATGGCCGAGCGCCTGCTGACCGCCATGGAAGCCGGCGAAACGGCCGGCGGTGACAGGCGTGGCAAGCAGTCCGCCGCGCTGAAGATCTGCACCCACGATCCCTATCCCGATCTCGACATCCGCGCCGACGACCACCCCGATCCGCTGACTGAACTGCGGCGCCTCTACCGAGTCAGCCTGGAACGCTACGCCGTGTTCCGCCGCTTCCTGCCCGGCACGGACAGCCCGGTCGGCGTGCTTGACCGAGCCGTGATCGACGCCGCGATCGCCCGGGACTGCGTCCCACCCGGCTAGCCGCGCGTTCGGTCGCTGGTGGGCGGCGGGACCGGGTGGAGCGCCGCGATGGCGGTCTGTCTGTGAGCCGTGACGCTCGTCGTCGGGAGCAAGAAGACCATGACCGCGTTCGAGCAGCGGCATGACCGGCTGATCCGGCGGCGGCGAATGCTGACGGGGAGGTGAGCCGAACACCTGACTGCGCCGTCGGCGCGGGAAATCTCTCGCGGGGACGCGAGGCAGCTGAGCGGCGGAACGCAGAGACCAACCGCGCGTTGCGCGGCTCAATCGACAAACGTGCGCCGGCCGGCATCCGAGGTTTCGCGAGCGAGGCGCACGGCCATTCGGCTGTATGCCACCGCAAACGCTTCCACGTCCGCCATGGTCGCATTCCATGGCAGCGAGACCCGTATTGCCTCACCGGCCAGCGGCCCCAGCCCCATCGCCTGTAGGACATGGCTGACGGCGACCTTGCCGGAACTGCACGCCGCGCCGGCGCTGACCGCAACACCGGCAAGATCTAGCGCGATCACCTGCGCGTCGGCGCGTACGCCGGGCAACGCGAGGCTGGTGGTGTTTGGCAGCCGCGGGGCCGCACCACCGCACACCACCGCACCGCGCGCGACGGCCGCACGCTCAGCCGCGTCGCGCAGGGGCGCCAGTACGTCGGCGTCGCCGCTCGCCTCGGCTGCAGCCGCGAAGCCCGCAATGACCGCGACCGGTGGTGTGCCGCCGCGTCGGCCTCGCTCCTGCCCGCCGCCTGCGATCAGTGGTGCGATCGACGAGACCGCCGACGCCAGCATGAGCGCCCCGGCGCCGGCCGGCCCGCCGAGCTTGTGTGATGAAATCGCCATGCTGTCGGCGCCAAGCACCCTCAGATCGGTCGCCATCCGTCCAGCGGCCTGCACGGCATCGACATGCAGCCGGGCGCCATAGCGGTCGCAAAGCCGGGCGGCGTCAGCCACAGGCTGAATGGCGCCGGTTTCATTGTTGGCCAGCATGAGGCACACGAGCGCTGGTGGTCCGCCGGCCAGCAGCGATGCCAGGGCATCCAGATCGGCCGTGCCATTGTGATCGACCGGCAGCACCGCCGCGCCGGGTGCAGCAGCGCACACCGCGTCGTGTTCTGTTGCGCCGATGATCAGGCGGCGGCCGCTTCCCAACGCGTGGATTGCAAGGGCATCCGCCTCAGTGCCCCCTGATGTGAACACCAGGTCGGCGGGACGGGCACCGAAGCGGGCGGCCAGGGCCTCGCGTGAGTCTTCCATGATCCGCCGGGCGGCCCGGCCCGCGCCGTGAACGGACGAGGGGTTGCCGGTCACATCGAGTGCCGCGGCAATGGCGACCCGCGCATCCGGGCGGAGGGGCTCCGTGGCGTTGGCGTCAAGATAGACCGGCGGAGGGCGGGGGGGAGGCATGCGAACAATATAGTGCGCGCGGTCATCGCTAACGATGCCGACCGTGCCGGCCAACTGCACGCCGATCGGCTCACCGAGATCGGAGCGAATGTGGGCGTTCGGTCGGAACGGCCTCGACTGCCCCGCGGCTCGAAAAAATTGCAACGACGTGCCGAAGGCGCGAGCGGAAACGGCGCATGATCGATTAGGCTCGTCCGATCGGCCCACGCCGCCGCCGGCATCGCGACATACCTGACACGCGAGGAGCGCCTCGCCGCGAGCTCGAACGGCCGGCCGCTGGTCCTCGCCGGCGCAGGAACAAGCAAGACCGGAAGGCTGACGCCACTGTCACGCGCCGCATCCGCATCTCGACTGCGAAGTCCGACCGGATCCTGGCAGTCATAGTCACCAACAAGGCAACCACCGAAATGTCGGCCTGCATTCCCGCCTCACTGGATGGACTTAGCTCGCCGGATTGGATTGGCACGTTCGCCGGGCGTGACGCGCGCTAGCTCCGGTCGATCCCGATGTTACCGATCTGCAGCACGCCTTTGAACTCCTGGATGGCGGCGACGCCCGTTGTGTCGTGCGCCTCGCCATGAAGGCTCTGAAGTTTGCCAGCAAGAGAAACGGTTCTGCCGACAGCGATCCGGTCAAGCTCACCTGCCAACGCCTCTCAAGTCCAAAGACAGCCTGATCGCGGCAGAAGATGCGGTAGCGCGCGTCAGCGATATCATCGCCACTGCTGTCCAAGCAGGCCGGGTGATCGACGCAGCAGGTCTTCGTAACACGGCCCGGGTTTATGCCGGGTATCAGCACCGGATGCGCGCGGCCAACGCAGCGGACCCCGGCGATCTCTTGCTGTCGCACGGCACAGCGAGGCCTGTTGGAAGAGATGGGCGGTACCGTTCGATCCCATCTTCTCCGATGAAGACCGAGGCGTGTGCTACGCACAGCCTACATGGCGTTCGTTGCTTGCCGCTGATCACAAACAACTTCTTCCGGTTTGCGACGATGGCCGGTCAATTCATCCGTGGCTCGGAACCGATCCCACCTTTATCCGGCGGTTCGCACGCAATTGTTCATCCCGACACCGGTCCGGCTCGACGCACGCGTCCGCCCAACCGGCCAAATCCTGGACGCAGCACCAGACCCTGCGCGAGGGCGTGCAGCTCGGAGCAGATGCAGCCGCGGTGATCCGCGGGCGTTTCGCCTTTGGAGCCAGTGCGTGGATCGCAAAGGCTGTCGGGGCACGGCGGCAAACGTGCCGCCAATACCCTAGCCCGAGATCAAAGAGCCGTTACCGCGGCA
>JASHQG010000245.1 GCA_030037665.1 Acetobacteraceae bacterium | reverse complement strand
ACCGTCGACCGCGCCGCAGGCTCGCACGGCGACCGGCCGTTCTGCACCGTGTTTGACCGCTCGGCACACGGCGAGGGAATGCAATATGGTGGCGATGTTCAGCTCCGGCTCGGCGACGGCGCGGGCAAGAACTGCTTCTGCGGCGTCGATCAGCAAAAACCTGCCGTCTGCACCTGCCGGAGCTTGCGCGAGGTCGGACTGCCGATGCTCCGGCCGTTCGCGAATGGCTGGGCGGAGCACATGAACGGTCACGTCGATGCGGCGTTCACGCTGCCACTGCCGCCGGCTACCGTGCAAGCGCCGGAAACATCTCGCGAAATGCCCCCCACAGCCAACGCGACGACACCGACATCGCCTTCGCTGCGTAGGCGTACGGCGCGCCCGCGACCTTGAACGGTAACAGAGCGATGTCTGATGCCATCGAAGGCAGCACGATGTCGATCGGCTGACCCACGCGACAACGCCGACGGACCACCTCAGCCGCCTGAAGTCCGCTGACAACGGCAGCCTCGATCGTCACCACGTCGATCGGATTGTGCGTGTAGTCGCCGGCCATGAACAAATTGCCGATGCCGCACTCCGTCATCGGCCGCCATTCATCGCTGCCGACTTCGTTGGTGAACAGAGCTTCGCGCAGATTGGTCTGCAGATAGGTGCGCGCATGATCGATGTCGGCGTGCTCAAACGGAAGGTAGCGGCCCAAGACGTCGGTCAGAAGCTGCTTCAGCATGGCGTGGTCGTAGTGCGCAATCGCCTCTGCATCCGAGGCGACGACGTTCAGAACTGTGTTTTCTCCGATGCCCCATGCTTGCGAAGTGTCCAGGAAACTGAGGCCGAACTCCGAATCCTGCAGATTGACGATGGCTACAGGCAGCCCGGGCAGCTTCCTTCGGAAATAAAGGTCCATCGAGATCATCGGCTGGCTGTGCAGCTTGCGCACGTTGCCAAGCTCCGGTGCGTGCCGGTACACCGCCTCGTCCACGAGGCGCGCAACGGCCTGCGGCGGTACGGCCAAGATCACATCGCCCGCGACGTCACGGACGAATGCTGTGCCGCCGCGCGGCTCATGGGTGGCGCCGAGCCGGGAGCGGTCCTGAAGCTCGTGCCCGTGCAGTCGCACGATCCGCCCCGAGCCATCGAGTTCCAGCCTGGCGACCGCATGCATCCTGAGCACATCGAACCGGCACCCGATTTCGCGCGCCGTCCGTGCGATGTGTGCCTCCAGCGGTCCTATCAGCGCTTCCTGCGTGTTCCCGCCGAGCAGCCACATCATCGGCGACGGGCATTGCAGGCCGTACGCGAGGAATCGGCGAAAGCTGCTGGATGCCGTGAGAAAACTGGGTGAGGCGAACGCCTTGGCCAGCATATCCTGCTGCACGCTCATCGCCGCGTCGGTCATGTAGCCGCGCGAATTCATGAACGCCAGCACGCTGGTGTCCTGCAGTCGTTCGTGCCGCCATGCCGGCGTGGCGACGAGGTCTAGCAGCGAATAACTGTAGATATACATGTCAGGGGGGCAGCGCAGGCCGCTGAACATGTTCTGCAGCGTGGTGCCGATGGCGCCGACATCGACGGTCTCGATCAGCGTCGCCAGTTGGCCGTTCTCCATCGGCCGCAGATAGGCGTTCACCGGCTGCGGAAAGAACGAGTCGCGTACACCGACTTCGTCGACGATGTTCCAGAAATTATGGTACCAGTTGAGGTACATGTGATAGGAGTGTTCGTGAAAATCGTCGTCCGGATGTCTCTGATGGGCCCCGAGCTTGCCGCCGACGAACGAATTCTGTTCTAACAGAGTAACGTCAAAGCCGCGCTGAACCAGACGAAGGGCCGCGGCGAGGCCGGCAATGCCCGCACCAATGATGCTGACCTGGGGCATCCGTCATTCTCCTGTCGGGAAAATTCGTCTTTCCGTTTTCACGTTTTCGCGATACCTTGCTTACCGGGGAGCGCGGTTCTCGGCAACGCCAATGCGGGCCGGAGCGCCGCGGGTGGACATGGCAGCTTCGGATGTCGGCGCCTGGCTCGGCGGGCTTGGCTTGGGCCAGTATCGTGCGCTGTTCGCGCAGGAGCAGATCGACGCCGAGGTCCTTGCTGACCTCACCGACGCCGATTTGCAGGGGCTCGCGATTCCCCTTGGCCACCGCAAGCGCCTGCTCCGCGCCTTAGGAAAACTGCCGGCCCTCACACCCACGGCGCCGACGGGTGTCGCGCCAGGCGCGGAACGGCGCCACCTGACCGTCTTGTTCTGTGACATGGTCGGCTCGACGGCGCTGGCCTCGCAGCTCGATCCGGAGGAGCTGCGCGACGTGATGCGCCCGTTCTTCGAACGCTGCGAGGAGATCATCAAGGGCACCGGCGGTCACCCCGCGCGCTATATGGGTGACGGCGTGCTTGCCTATTTCGGTTATCCGGAGGCCCAGGAAGATGCTGCCGAGCGCGCCGTGCGCGTCGGGCTGCGGCTCGTCGACGCAATCCCGAAGATGCGCGACCGCTCCGGCTTCAAGCTCGACATGCGCGTCGGCGTCGCATCCGGATTGGCCGTGGTCGGTGACATTCTGGGTGAGGGTGCGGCGCGCGAGGAAGCGGTGATTGGCGAAGTCCCCGCCGTCGCCGCACGTCTGCAAAGCTTGTGTGGACCGGGCGACGTGCTGGTGTCCGAGGCAACACGGCGATTGCTCGGACGCCGTTTCGTCCTGGAAGACGCCGGACAGCACCTGTTGAAGGGAATCAGCGATCCAGCACAGGCCTGGCGCATCATCGCCGAGCGGGCTGTGGAAAGCCGCTTTGTCGCATCGCATGGCGGTGCCACCAATCAGCTGGTCGGCCGCAACGCGGAAATGGCGACGCTCGTCGAATGTTGGCGCAGCGCCTGCGACGGAAACGGCCAGGTCGTGCACCTCTCCGGTGTCGGCGGGGTTGGCAAATCGCGACTGGTGCGTGCGCTCAGGGATCGCATCCGGCAAGGACCGCACGCGTCGCTGTGGCTGCAGTGCTCCGCGTTCCATGCCAGTACCGCGCTGTACCCGGTCGCTGCCCGGCTGCAACGCGTCGCCGGTCTCGCCGCTGACGAACCGCCCGAACACCGCCTCCAGCGTCTCTCGACATTCCTAGGTACCCAGGGCCTGGACAAAGAATTGCCGCTGTTCGCGCAGCTGCTTGGCTTGCCACTCGGCGGGGACGATGTCCCGGCCGCGCAGGCCAAGCGGCGCGTGTTTGAAGCGGCTGCAGCCTGGCTGTTGCGCTCAGCGCGCCGGGCGCCGACGCTGGTGATGCTGGAAGACGCTCATTGGGCCGACCCGACGACGCTCGAGTTGTTGCGCCTCTGCGTCTCGCGGATCGGCCAGGAACGCGTGCTGCTGGTCGTGACCGCGCGGCCGGACTTCGAACCGGAATGGCCGAAGAAGGTGGTGCCGGTGTCGCTGCGTCTGACGGGCCTCGATCCGGAGCAGACGGCGGCGCTCGCGGACGCCATCGCCGGCGTGCCGCTGCCGCCCGGACTCGTGCAACAGATTTGCGCTCGTACCGACGGTGTGCCGCTGTTCATCGAAGAACTGACCAAGGCGGTGGTGGAAGCGCACGCCCGCGCCGTCGGGATCGGTCCCGACGGGTCGTACACGGCGATTCCCGCAACCCTGCAGGATTCGTTGCTCGCGCGTCTGGAGGGCCTCGGTTCGCTGACCCGCGAAGTGGCGCAGATCGCCGCCGTGATCGGCCGTGAGTTCTCCCACGACTTGTTGCGGCAGGTTGCGGGCATTCCGCATGGCACCCTCGACGCGGCCATCGTCGCGCTGGAAAGGGCCGACATCGTGCGCCCGGCCGGCAATGCGACCGCGCCCGCCTGCATCTTCCGCCATGCTCTGGTGCAGGAAACGGCATACGACACGCTGCTGCACAGCCGCCGTCGCGAACTGCACGCGCGGATCGCGGCAACACTCGACAAAAACTTCGCTGACACCGTCGCGGGCCAGCCTGCCGTGCTGGCGCATCACTTCGCCCAGGCCAACATGCCGCGGCAGGCGATCCATTGGTGGCAAACCGCGGCCGAACGCTCCCGACGCCAGTCGGCCAATGTCGAAGCCATGCAGCAGTACCAACACGCGCTCGAAATGCTGGAAGGCTTGCCAGCGTCGGAGGAACGCGACCGAGACGAAGTGGCGCTGCGCATGCAGCTCAATCTGGCGATCTATGCCGCGATGGGACCGGCGGCGGCGGAGCGCGGCGCCAACTTTGCCAGGCTGGTCGACCTCCACGCACGCCGTGGTGACACCGCGCGCATGTTACCGGTCATGTGGGGACTGTGCGTCGTCAGCTTCGCCCGCTGCGAACTCGTCGAGTCCGCCGCGAAGACCCGCGAGTACCTGCGGCTTGCCGAGGCGAATGGCGATCCGGTGGCGCTCACTGCGGGCTATCTGCATCTCGGCCACACCGAGCTGCTGCGCGGCGCGATCAGGAGCGGCCTTGGTTCACTGGATCGCGTGCTGACATTTTACCGGCCGGAATACCGCGCCCCGTTGATCAGTGACTACGCGGTGGATCTGCACAGTCTCGCGCTCAGTTGCCGCTGTCTGGCGTTGCAGCAGCTCGGCCACGAGAAAGAAGCGGCCGATCTCGCGGATCAGGCGGTGCGTGAGGCGAACGAGAACAGCCACTTCGTCACCCTGTCGCATGTGTTGTTCCAGATCGCGCTGTCGCACATGATCGCCGGTGACGTTGCGGCAACCGGCCATTTCGCTGGCGACCTCGCGGCAGTCTCGGAACGTCACCAGGGCATATACTGGCGTTCGCATGCCGAGATCCTGCAAGGCTGGGTGATGGCGCGGACCGGCCGTGTCGAAGAAGGCCTGGCACGCATGCGCGAGGGTGCGGTG